>JBKEEC010000040.1:0-5773 GCA_047975785.1 Sphingomonadaceae bacterium
CCCATCAGGCCCAAACGCATCGCGCAAAACCACCAGCTTCTGCTCTACCGTCCAGCGCCGACGCCCCGAAACACGGGCTGCGACTTCAATCCGAGTAGTCATACGATCACTCATATGACTACTCGAAGCCTGACCCTCGATATCGTCCATCTCCACCGCTCCTCAAAAGCGGCTATCAGACAAAATCTTCCCTTAAGCGCAAGGCGTGCTATAGGTCACGCTTACCATCAAGCAGCTGTGCGCACAATCAAGATTCGACGAGGCCGGTGCAATCTTGGGCCTTTGGATTCGGCAGCAGGAGGTGGATCGTTACCGGGCGAACACCCTGTATGACCTTCATAAGTTTGCTGAAGCTTCTCCGGAGGCAGTCGTCAACGTCCTCTTGCCTTGGTTCATCGAACTTGCTCAGTCGGGAACGACTCAGCCGCATGGGATAAGAAACCAGTACGAATACGCTGACGTGTTCCCGTGGGATTGGGATGATCCTGTCAATCAGGACAATCCGTTCGCTGTGCTGGAACGAGCCCTCAAAAAGATGGCTGACGAGAATCCTCAGGCGGTCTGGGAGCGACTTAAGCCCCTTCTCGAAATCGAGATCGAGCAAATCCAGGAATTGATTGCAGGCACATTGGCGGCGGCGGGTAAGGGACTACTGGAGGAATCCTTCGCGTTCCTTATGGCGGATGATCGTCGCCTTCAAATCGGCAGTCCGACGGTATCACTGCGCCAAGGTGTGATCGGTTCCGCGCCGGGATTGGCATCGCAAGAATTAGTCGGGAAAATCGCGCCTTTGCTGTCCGACGACAGTTTGAATGAACTACGCGAAAAGATTGAGGCTTGGGAACGCTACACCTCCGAAGAACTGGCTGGTATTGATGCAAGAGGCAAGCGAGATAGACATCGGTGGACCGAGGAATCACGTAAGGAACTCTTGGACCGATTTCCGCCAGACAAGCTGCCACCACGCCGTCGACGCCAAGTGCAGGAATGGCGCAAGAAAAATCCTCGACACCAAGGTCGAGCACGCAATCATATGGCTTCCATGGTCGGATCCCCGATGGATCACGAACAAATGGGCAAAGCCTCTGATGATGCCATCATGGGCATGCTTGCGAAGATCAATGACCAATCGCCTGAAGGTGATCGCCTAGGCTACTCAGTTTCTCGCTCGGGTGGGAATATTGAAGTTTCAAGGGCGTTCGGCGCTTTTGGCAAAGCTCATCCAGACCGCGCCATCGCTATCGCCAAGACAAGATTGGAACCGGGTAAGCACGAATACGCAGCCGGCGAACTGGTCGATGAACTTTCTGGCCGCAATCAGAAAACTGAAGATTTGGTCCCGACCATCGCGCCGCAATTGTTTGGGCTCATCACTCTATTGACGGAGAAGGGATTCAATTCCGAGGAATGGCGACAGCATGCTTCGTCAGCTCTCAGCCGGATTGCCTGGCAATTGAAGGGCCTCCCCGATGAAACCGTCGCATTGCTGGAAAGCTGGCTACAATGTGAGCCTGCCCTGATAGAACAGCAGATTCAGGACCGCTTGGCTTTCGAGGCACGCAACCAGCGATCAAATAAAGCGGACGAAGAGCCGAAGCAGAGCATCATCTTTGACCATGGCTTTGGCAGCATGCGAATTCTGCCCCACCATAATTTTCCGATCCTGAGTGCTATACGTGACGGCTTGCTCGCTCGACCAGAACCCGATTTTGACGGATGGTGCGCCGCGCTGCTGCAACATCTCCCTCGAGCTGAAGACCCAGCCATCTGGCAGGCCTTGCTGACCTTTCGTGGTCGAGACCTCTTTTGGGCTGATCGTGCTCAGGTGCATGAGCTTTTTCGCCAACTTTGGCAGCTTGATCCCAGCATATTTGAATCAGCCGATTTGATCTGCGAGCTTTGGCCGATCAGGGCCGCGATCCCCGATGATGTGCTCAGCGAACTGCTAGAAATGTGGTTGCAAAGCGCCGATTCCAGAACTGTCCAGTGCGCCGCAGAATTCGTAATGGCTGGCCATCTCGCGGACCCAGAAATTGAACTACTCAAACCGATTGCCGACAGCCTTGCCGAGCGCGGTGGCCGGGCGCACCTTGGACGACTGTTTGCGACTTCCGCCGCTTGGAGTGCAGACAGCCACGGCATCAGAAAACGAGCTCATGTTGTGCTGATGGAAGCGATCCCTGATGCCGTTGAAGAAGTGGCCGTGGCGGTAGCGCGTTCTGTTGATCGGCGGCAGCGTCTGGTTCCGGATGCACTGACCAAAGAGCTTTTGTCAGCCATACTGGCCAATGATGCTGTGTTCAGCGAGGCACTTGGGTATAACTTCGTGGGGGGCATGGAATCGCTCCTCGTGCATTCTGAGTTCGATGAACCCCTCCTACAGATTTGCGACAAGGCGGCAGAGCCTGAGCAAGGCGGTGCCAGTGGTCGTTCTGACCGGATGCTTGGCAAAGAGTTAGTCCAAGTCTGCATAGCCCTGATGCGGAACGATTCTGTCATTCGCAAGCGAGCCATGGACATCTACGAGAAGCTATTAGACCTGGGCACCTACGGTGCTGAAGATGCTGCGAAAGCAGCAATTGGCCGCTGATCTTTTTTGGCAGCTACCTACATTTGTCAGAGGTTTGAGAATTGCCATTTTGCGTCCGCTAACGGGCGATCTAAACTTGAGCGTAAATGTCAAAAATTGGGGCGCTTTGCTGACGCAACCATGGACAGGCGGGAATGTCGGCTTACACCGTTTCTGCCCCCGCAAGTGAACCGACAGAATCGCTGCAAATCACGACTATCCCAGGTCCGACCTATTTTGCCACGGTGATGTTGGTCCGGGGCATTCGACCCGGTGGTTTGGAGCGGCGGCCCAACGGTTCTCGCTGAGCGTGTGGACCGCGATGTCCCGGCCGCAACCGGGAGCAATATCGCGGTGTCGTCTTCGCCGCGCCTGTCCATTTCTCGAGCCATTCGAAATAGTCGTAACGCGCCAGCACAAGGACCTCCTTGCCTGCACGGATGATAATGACCAGATCGCGATCCGACCGCCGGGTGATGGCTGCGGATTTGTGCTTCATGTAAGCGATGTCGATCCGCACCCTCTTGCGCGGATATCGGGCTCTTCGCCGACGGATCGGGCGCGGGGCCCTCATGCCTCTTCCAGCATTTTTTCGACCCAGGGTTCGTGCCATGCGTTGCGATCGCTCTCGATAAAAATGCGTGGCCGCTCTTCAGGATGGAGACAGTCCCAGTACATGGCTTTCCAGTCCTCAACGGGAGAGGCCGGGATCATGCGCGGGAAATAGTTCACGACGTCGGAAACACAGGTCGCGAACTGCGCCATATCGGGTTCTGCGCGAGCGCAATCGATATAGCAGGTGTCGTAATGATTGGCGAACCACGCCATGTTGGTGCGCCCGAAGTAATAGGCGGTTTCCCGATCTGCAAAATGTTTGACCGCCCAGCTTGAAGATTTCACATCGGGTGGCAGGCAGATCAATCCGAGGCGCGGTAGCTGGCTGACCTGCGGATTTCCCTCTGCGTGCGATTGAAACAGTGACCGCAAATCCCAGACTCCTTCAAATCCCAGCTTCTGAAGCCTGCCGGTGAGCGACGGCGAACGACAGGTGTCGATGACCAGAACCTTCAGTCCGTCCAGGCAGTCCTGGATAGCGCGTTCCATCACCAGTGTTGTTTTGCCGGTCCCGCCAGAGATGGATTGCATGGATTCAATATGCATAGGTAATATCCTTTCGTTTAATGGTTTGTGGGGGAAGGAAGTACGCTGCCGGAGAAGACTTGCCCAAGGCCCGCTGCCACATCTCCCGCAGTTGGTTGGATCCCGACAGCATGCATGGTGAGGGCGTACATACGCATGCTGATATGATCTTGCGGTTTTCCAGTCAGAGGATCGATGACCCAGCGATGGGTATCGTGAACATTAATTTCTGCGCCATCGGCAATCATGCGCGAAAGAGCAGGCAAGACCAATTGCCAGACGGGGGTGAGCAGGGCATGACCGGCCGGGATACGCTCAGGCCCGCCTGAATGCGCGGTCAGTAACCGGAACGTGTTTTGCATCGGATCTTTCAGCATTTCTGCGCCCAGTGCAGCGCTCCAGTGGATCATGCCGGGCGCCATTTGGACATGGCCCTGATCATCGGGCCCAAAACTGGGGGCAATCGCGACAATCAGTGCGGTCATGTCCTCCCCGATTGCGGCGAGCAGCAAGGCCGGATCGACGCTGGCAAACACATCAAGGACTGCGGCACAATCAGGGGGCGCTGTCCCATCCTCACGTGCCGCAAGTTCTGCGAGCCGGTCGCGCAGGGCCTGTTCCAATTTCATAGCGGGCAAGAGTTCCAATCGTTCTTGCGTGAGCCATATTCAGGCTGCAGATCTTTTCTCCGGAACCATTTTGGGCGGCCAATCGTCGGGCGATACACGAGGATCATGTCAGCATTGATTTGCATGACCGGGCCGCAATTGGTTTCGGAGCCGACCCGTAACCTTTTGCGCCAGGCCGCATCCTTTATCGCTTCGCTGGCCTCGTAGGCTTCCTTGTCACGGCGCTCGGCATCTTGCGCTGCGGCTTTGGCATCAAAGACGTCCTGCGTGACAACAATGTCGGGGCTGAGCAGGATCAGGGCATACATCCGGCGCGGATTGTCATGCGAGCGGGTATAGAGCGCGCCGAGTGATCTGTAGGGCGATGCCATGCATATACGGGGACCGACACCATAGAACTGGTCTGTGAATCTGATTCCGGTTTTGCGAGCGATTTGCGTGTCGGAAGGCTCGATGTAGCCGCCCTTTCGGGTGCATTCGGCGTCGAAAGCTGCTTCAATCTGCAGCCAGATATCCTTTGGCTTGCGCCCGTCGACCTTATGCTTGTTGTACATCCGGTAGTCGGCCACGAAACCGCGTCTGTTCCATCTGGCTTCAAACTTGTCGTGGTATCCTGTTTCATTGGATGGTGGCAGATTATCCATGAAGTCATGAATGGCCGGGGGCGTGTGCGGGTCTGGTGCTTCTTCTGCGGCCAGAGCTGGCGCGCTGGAAATGGCGCTGCCAGCCACACCGAGCAACGCCAGGGGCATAAATGATAGAATATTCGTGCGTCGGGCCAATAGTCTTGCCTCCTGTTCAAATTGGAGGCGGACCCGAGCCGGGTGTTCAGAACCCTGCACTAGCACAGAGCGCCGCCATTTTAGGCGGAGCCCTGGACATACGACGGCCACCCGGCCAGACTATAAATCTGACCGGCGCTAGTGGATAAGAGGTTCTGACGCCTCACCCGTCGGGACAGACCGACAGGCAAGATTTTGATAGCCGGAATTAAGGTGCAGGTGAAGTGGGCTTGTCGGGCATTTTTCAAAAATCATGTGCATAGTCATGCTGGTTGAGGCTGCACCGGTTATGATGCTGTGCCCTCTCTTGTGTTGCCGCGTTTTCAGTTTTGCTGACCTCAGGTTCCCGAGCTGGAAAAGCCTGACAACTTCTTTTGGAAACGTTATAAAAGAGCGAACCGGGTGTTTGGATGGCTAGCTTGCAGTCTCAAAACAACCTTGCAATTCCAGAATCACAGTCCATAAATGCAAGGATGATAAAGCGCCATATCCATGATATTCTTGTAGAGAGGCTGAACGAAATCCCTGCTGTTGCATTGCTGGGACCGCGTCAGGTGGGCAAGACGACGCTGGCCCATGCTGTCGGCGCGCAAATCCCGTCCATATATCTCGATCTGGAATCCGAGGCAGACCGGGCGCGGCTGTCCGAACCC
>JBKEEC010000041.1:0-16330 GCA_047975785.1 Sphingomonadaceae bacterium
CATTGCCGGTCTATATCGCCAATTTTGTGCTAATGAATTACGGCACGGGCGCGATTATGGCAGTGCCAGGGCATGACCAGCGCGATTTTGACTTTGCCACCAGATACGGCCTGCCAATCCTGCGGGTGATTGCCGCCAATGCCGCAGATGCCAATGCCCCTTTTGTGAATGACGAGGCTGAAACGGGGGACGGCATATGCGTCAATTCTGCCTTTCTGGATGGCATGAGAGTGGATGAGGCCAAGGCGGTTGTTGTTGCCCGTGCGCAAAAAGAAGGCTGGGGCGAAGGCCAGACCGTAGGGCGTCTGCGCGACTGGGGCGTTTCCCGGCAGCGTTATTGGGGCACCCCCATTCCTTTCATCCATTGCCCGAATTGCGGTGTTGTGCCCGTGCCGGATGACCAATTGCCCGTCATCCTGCCCGATGATGTCGATTTTTCCGTTCCGGGTAATCCGCTGGAACGGCATCCGACATGGAAACATACACTCTGCCCGGAATGTGGCGCAGAAGCGATCCGCGAAACCGATACGCTGGATACTTTTGTTGACTCAAGCTGGTATTTTCTGCGCTTTGCCAGCCAGCCAGCCGATAAGCCCTTTGACCGCGCCGAAGTGGAAGCGTGGATGCCGGTGGAGCAATATATCGGCGGGATTGAACATGCGATCCTGCATTTGCTCTATGCCCGTTTCTGGACACGCGCCCTGCAATATTGCGGGATGATTGATTTTGCAGAACCTTTTGCCAGCCTGTTTACGCAAGGCATGGTCACACATGAAACCTATAGCTGCGAAGAAGGTGGCAGACCGGTCTATTACGGCCCGGCCGAGGTGGAACGGACAGGCGAAGGTGCAAGCCTGAAGGCCGATGGCAGGCCGGTCGATATTGGCCGGGTCATCAAAATGTCGAAGTCGAAGAAAAACGTCGTCGATCCTGATGATATCATTGATCAGTATGGTGCAGATGCAGTGCGCTGGTTCATGCTGTCTGATAGCCCGCCTGAACGTGATCTGCCCTGGTCCGAAGCCGGAATTGAAGGCTGCTCCCGTTTTGTGCAGCGTTTATGGCGCCTGACGGGAGGCATTTCTGATGGCTCCAATATGACTCAGGACAAGGCTCTGGAACGCAAGACGCACCAGACCATTGCCGGGGTTGCCCATGATATTGAAGCGCTGGCCTTCAACAAGGCGGTGGCCAGAATTTACGAACTGACCAATTCCATCGAGAAAGCGCAGGCATCGGTGTCCCGTGACAATGCCGTGCGGGCACTTGTCCTGCTCGTTTCCCCCATGATGCCACATCTGGCCGAGGAAGCATGGGATTCACCGGGTTTCGGAACCGATGGGCTGATTGCCACTGCCCCCTGGCCAGAGGTTGATCCGGCCCTTCTGGTAGAAGATGAAGTTACCATTGCGGTGCAGGTCAGGGGCAAGCTGCGCGATACACTCACAGTCACCAAAGGGCTGGACAAGGTTGACCTGGAAGCTCTTGCACTTGCAAGCGAGAAGGTTCAGCGTGCCATGGATGGAGCCGATATTCGCAAGGTGATTGTTGTGCCGGACAGGCTGGTCAATATTGTCATATGATACGCGCGGGCACCCTCCTCCTTGTGTCCCTGTCACTGGCCGGCTCTCTGGCCGGTTGTAATCTGCAGCCGATGTTTCCCGGCGGAGGTAGCGGGGAAGTCGCACGCGGACTGGCACGGATCGAGGTTGCCCCCATCCCCGGAAAGTCCGGCTGGTTGATGCGCAATGCTCTCAATGACCGTCTGGCTGCCGCCGGAGATGGCAGCGGCAATGCGCGATACCGGCTGGATGTGCGGCTGGATGACAGCCTTGAGGGTCTGGGTCTGATCAATGACGATACTATCGGTCGGGAAAGGCGCACCTTGCGCGCCCGCTATCAACTGGTTGACCTGACGACAGACGCAATCGTTCTGGATGCGTCCACCAGCTCTGATGCCGGGATTGATGTCGTATCCAGCGAATATGCCACCATCGCCGCCGAACAGACTGCCCTTGAAAATCTGACACAGGTGGTAGCAGACAGTATTCTTTCCCGCGTCGCGCTGGCACTGCGCAATCAGAAATGAAGCTGAAACGCGCTGAATTTGTCTCGCGCGCCGAACGACTGGCCCGTGAGGCTGGCATATTCTTTTTTTGCGGACCCGATGAGGCCGGAGCAGGCGAAGCGGCGACCCGGCTGGCACTTTTGCTGCCTGATCCGGGTGAACGGGTAGAAATCAGTGGCAGCGACTTGCGCAAGGACCCTGCCCGCCTTGGCGATGAGGCACGCTCATCCTCCCTGTTTGGCGATACGCGCCATATATGGGTGCGGGCCAATGGCGATGAAGCGCATGACGCGGTGAAAACCCTGCTCGAAACGGGTGGAGACACTTGCCCTGTGATTATTGTTGCCACTTCTGCAACTGATAAATCGCGCACGGCAAAACTGCTTGAAAAACGCGATGATGCAGTTGTTGCCGTATTCTGGCCGCCGGAAATGTCAGACGTTACAGCCAGTATCCGGCAAATGGCGGATAGCCTTGGCCTGCGGTTTAATAGTTCTTTGGCAGAACAACTTGCCCGCAATTGCAGCATGGATGTCCGGCTTGCCCATTCCGAGCTTGAAAAGCTGGCCCTCTATCTCGATGCCTCCCCCCAGTCACCCCGCACAGTAGAAAGCGGCACCCTGGATGACATAGGCGCAGATACTGAAGAAGATGGCATGATGCCGCTGGTCAATGCCGTATTGTCCGGCCAGACGGCAAGGCTTGCCACGGAATTGCGTCGTGCTGACGAATTATCCCTGAACCCGGTCGCCATAGTGCTGCAAGTTGAACGTCGTGCCACCCAGCTTGCACAAATTACGGCCAAAATTGGCAGACACGGACAGGTGCGCTCGGTGGTGGAGGCAGAGGCAAAGGCCAGGCGTATCTTCTGGCGGGACAAGGGTGACATTATGGCCCAGTTGAAATGCTGGAACGGTGCCCGGCTGGATCGCCTGCTTGAACGTCTGTTGGAACTGCACCGGACGCTGCTGGGCAACAGTCAGTCAGCACCATTGCTCATGGCGCAGGAACTCACGGAAATATGCCGCTTTTCAGCACATTACCGTTAGAGTGTGATGACAAAAAGTGGGCGCCGGTTTTTCGCGCACTACCTTTGAATCAGAACCCATTATACCAAACTGCAATGATGCTGAAGCATCAGCAGTTTGAAACGCTCAGGCGCTGCGCGGGCTTGACCTATGTGTTATGAGTCAAACTCATCGCACATTGGTATTAATCGTCGCGGGATATCTTTTCCCTGCGTTCATGCGCTTGCTGGGCCTCAACCGTCATGGTTGCAACCGGGCGGGCAATCAGCCGTTTGATCCCGATCGGATCGCCCGTCACCTCACAATAGCCGTATTCACCTTCATCAATCCGACGCAAGGCAGAATCAATCTTGGAAATCAGTTTGCGCTGTCTGTCACGGGTGCGCAGTTCAATCCCCCAATCCGTTTCGCTTGAAGCCCGGTCATTGAGATCTGGCTCACGAATGGGGCCATCCTGCAAGGATTGTAAGGTGGCATTGGCTGCGCTGTGAATTGACCGTTTCCACTCAAGCAGCAATTCACGAAAATATTCGCGTTGCTGTGAATTCATGTAAGACTCGGCTTCATCCGGAATATAATCCGGGCTGATTGCGCGCTTGGCTTTTTCCAGAATATCAATATCTTCAGATGGCAAACTTGCCATAGAGCCTCCTGCCCCCAAATGTTACCATTCGCCTCATGCCAATCTTGTCAAAAACCGCTGACTGGTAAAGAACAGTCACTTGTTTTTTCCACGGCATCCTCTCTCTTATCGGCGCCTATAGGTTGCACCTTACAGCCGCACAAGCAGCAATCGATTACTTCCTGATGACATTGAGAAAATATACTCAATATGAACCAAAAATCGGTCAGCGGAAAAATCTTGCCCCTGCGTTAACCATTTATTGACTGTGTTCCGGCGAGATTATGCCGGTCGGCGACAGGGGGTCGTCTTAACAGTAAGGGGGAAAACCGATGGAGTTTACCCGAATTGAAAGTGCCAGAGAGGCAAAACAGGAAGAAACACTTCTGATTTCACGGTGCCTTGCCGCCGCTGCGCAGGGAAACAGCACCGCCTATTATGAACTGGGCGTAGCCTTTTCTACCGGCAGCAACGGTGCGGAATGTGACCTGATCGAAGCCCATAAATGGTTCAATCTGGCTGCAACAAGAGGCCATGAAGAAGCGGCAACCTGCCGCGCGGATATTTCCGATGAAATGACAGCGCGTGAAATTGCCGAAGCCCAGCGCCGCGCCCGTCAGTGGCTCAGTGATGAGCGCCGCGCCGCCTGACAGGCAAGTGTAATCAGGCCCGGGTAACCATCTGCTACCCTTTTCTGAACGGCGTATGCTGATCAAGCCATAGCTGGTTTGTGGAGATGCCTTCGCGTTCCCGAATCAGGAAATCGGCAACAGCCTCGCGCAATCCGGGGTCTGCTATCCAGTGGGCTGACCAGGTCTTTACCGGCTCATACCCGCGAGCAAGTTTGTGCGGCCCTTGTGCGCCCGCCTCTACCCGATCCAGCCCCAGAGCAATGGCAGCCTCGATCGCCTGATAATAGCACAGCTCGAAATGCAGGAAGTCCCGGTGCTGCGTGCAGCCCCAATAGCGGCCATAGAGCGCATCTTTCCCGATAAAATTATGCGCGCCTGCAATGGGGATATCGCCGTCAAACGCCATGACCAGAATAATATTCTCGCCCATTTGCGCCCCCATCAGATCAAAGGCGGTGCGGGTCAGATACGGATGCCCCCATTTGCGTGCCCCCGTATCCTGATAGAACTCCCAGAAGGCATCCCAGTGCTGCGGAAGAATATCCGTGCCGGACAATTGCCGGATGGTCAGACCGGCCTGGGCGGCCGCGCGTTCCTTGCGGATCGCCTTGCGCTTGCGCGAGGAGAGGGCAGCGAGAAAATCATCAAACACCTTATAATTGCGATTGATCCAGTGAAACTGGAGATCATTGCGCAGCAGCCACCCGGCCTGTTCAAACAGGGGAATCTGCTCCGGCTCGATAAAACTCGCATGGGCAGAGGAAAATTCATTTCCCGCACAGACCCGTTCTGCCGCATGAAGCAATTGTTTTCCCAGAGCCGGATCGGATAGCAAAAGCCGCGGTCCGGTGGCCGGTGTAAAAGGAACCGCAATCTGCAATTTGGGGTAATATTCTCCCCCGGCGCGCTCCCACGCATCGGCCCAGGCATGATCAAACACATATTCGCCCTGGCTATGCCCCTTGGCATAGGACGGCAAAGCCGCAAGCATCTCGCCAGCAGCATTTTCAACCACAACAGGCGCTGGTGTCCAGCCGGTTCCGGGACCAACGCTGCCTGATTCTTCAAGGATTGACAAAAACCGGTAGGAAACAAACGGGTTGTCCCCTCCGGCCAGAGTGTCCCAGCCCTCCGCAGGCAAGGCCGATATACTGTCAGCCACGCGTGCAGTGAGCGGGACATCATTCACGTCAGGCCCTCTCCTTCGGCAATGGGCGCATCTGCATACCGTGTTGCTGTTTCCATCTGGGCCGGTGAACGCACTGTCCATGTTGCAACCGGAAACCCGCGCTTGCGCTGGCTGGCAGCAAAGGAAGAGGGCAGATCCCGCACATCATAGGCCAGAAAATCAGGCCGGGCGAGCCACAGGGCCTTATGCCGCTTCCATCGACCTGTCAGCCCTCCGCCATGTTCCTCGGTCACGACCAGTCCCCGCACCGTCAGGGGAGAGTGCTGCGCGAACCAGCGTGATACACGCGGATCAAAACTCATGACAGCGTGGCGCCCGCGATAGCCATCCAATGCGTGTTTCACTGCAAGGCAGATAGGCGAAACCTTTCGTTCCTTGCGTGATTTGATCTCGATCAGCAGGGGTCCCCGCCCCGCTACCTGATCCAGCATGGCCACGAGTGACGGTATCCGGTCCTGCGAATCAGAGCCTGACAGACAAATCTGCTCAAGCTGATCCAGTGTCCGGCCCGATACCTCGCCGGTTTCGGCTGTCAGACGGTCAAGCTCCCAGTCATGGAAGACAACGGCCTGACCATCACCACTGCGCTGGATGTCACATTCAATGCCAATGCCGGCACGCAATGCGAGATCAAACGCTGCTGGTGAATTTTCCGGAACTCCCGGCCCATGCAACCCGCGATGCGCAAAGAGGGACTGGCCAATCCAGTCTGCACGTTCAGGATCAGGCGCAGGGGCGCGCCAACGGTCAATCGGGCTTAACAGCGACAATCGCATCCACCTCTACTGCAGCGCCCAGAGGCAGAACCGGCACACCGACTGCACTTCGTGCATGTCGGCCAGCCTCGCCAAATATGTCCGCCATCAGATCCGACACACCATTGGCCACTTTGGGCTGGTCGGTGAAAACCGGAGCCGAATTGACAAAGGCACCGAGTTTTACAACCCGTTCAACCCGGTCCAGCGAACCCAGAGCAGAGTTCAACTGGGCAAGAATCATCAGCCCGCAGGCGCGCGCTGCCGCAACACCCTGGTCGATCGAGACATCTTCACCCAGCCGCCCCGTCACCAGCGCACCCTCCACAAAAGGCAACTGGCCCGAAACATAAGCCATATTGCCCTGAACCACGACAGGCAGATAGCTGGCCACCGGCGCAGCCGGAGCTGGCAGCACAATGCCCAGCCGCTCCAGTGTCTGGTCAATAGTCATGACTTCTTGTTCTCCTCCAATTTAGCGATCAGCCAAGGCAGAGCCTTGTCCCACTGGTCTATGCGTGCATGTGCGTGGCCTGCTTCATGGGCGCAGTCAATATGCGGTGCAATCAATGGCTCACCACAAAAATGCAATCGGCCAATAGATGGAACACTTTCGGCAGCGGATTGATGATGCTGGGCAAGGTCATCGATGAAAATAGCGCTGGAAGGCTGATATTCACGTATGATTGCTTCAATCGCCGGGCCTTTTGGCCCCTGATTGGTATAGACAGGCACCTGAATACCATGCCGGGCGAGCTGTTCGGCCCGCTGTATCTGCCGTGCGTCATCAAGATTGGTCAGCACCACAATATCCGCATGACTGGCCAGTGCCTCCAATGCCGCTGCTGCCCCTTCAATGACGGTCTGCCGCTCCATTTCATCATCAAAGAACCTGCCCAGAAATGTCCAGATTTCCTTTGGCTGGAGAGGTTCTCCTGATTCTTTCCAGCGCAGCGCCCGACCAAAATTGCCAGTATTCATATCGAAAGCAACGCCGTGGCTTTCTTCCAGCCAGTCCCGAAAATGGCTGACCATATGCAGCAGCACTTCGTCACAGTCAGATATAATCAACGGTCGGCGCATCAGGATAATCTTTCGCTGGCAGTAATGAGGGTTTCGGGGGTGACGTCAAGTGTGCTGGCTGCCAATATCAGATCCGGTTCATGACCGGCGAGAAAGTCCAGCACGGATAACAGCACCGCCCTGTCATTCAGTCCATCGCGCAAACTGTCTGGCGTCAGACCTGTCAGGGCAAGAAAACGCTGCGCGCGATCTTCATCAGACAAAACCCAGCCAAGCGCCTGCAACGCCAGAATATCCGCATCACCGGCTGTATTTCCGGAGAGATTCGGGGATTGCCCGGAGCTGCTCATTGTCACATTTGCACCTTGCCTTTAGAGGGATAACGAAATCAGGAGCAGACCAAGTGGCAAAGAGAATCCTTGTTGTCGAGGATAACGATCTAAACCGGAAGCTGTTTTGTGATGTCTTGCGCGCCAATGGCTATACGGTGGAGCCGGTTGCCGACGGGGACAAGGTAATAGAGGCCGCCCTCGCATTTGGTCCCGATCTGGTCATTATGGATATTCAGTTGCCTCATGTTTCAGGACTGGATCTGATCACACAAATGCGCATCAATCCGGCCTTGTCTGCCATTCCTGTGCTGGCGGTAACCGCCTATGCCGGAACCGGAGACGAAGAAAAAATCCGTGATGCAGGCGCACAAGGCTACCTTGCCAAACCTGTTTCCATCAGGCCATTCATGAATGCCATCAATGCCTTGTTGACACCGGAAGCCGCTTGACAAATCACGCATCAGGTCGCTTGTTGCGGCCCGTTCACCCCGCCCCTGTAAAAGGGCACGCATACGCGCCATGCGCACTTTTCCAGATTGGATTTCTTCGATGGATCGTTCCGAACTTGACACCACTATCCGCAAGCTGATTGAGCCATTCAACAAGAAAGGTATCGCAATCACAGATAGCACCAGTTTTGCCAATGATCTGGAGTTTGACAGCCTGACCGTGATGGATTTCGTCGCCGCAATCGAAGACGAGTTCGACATTATCATCAGCATGAACCAGCAGGCTGAGATTGAAAATTACGGCCAACTGGTAGACGCCGTTGCCAAAATGCAGGCCAATTGAGACATTAACCATGAGCCAACCCGATCTGTTCAGCAAATTCGATGATCTGATTGCCACGCGCGAAACCTTGCTCGCCAGCGGGGTGGAAGATCCGTTCAACCTTGTCATGGAAAAAGTGCTCTCGCCGACACGGGCCATCTGTAACGGGCGCGATACGATTCTGCTTGGCACCTATAATTATATGGGCATGACCTTTGATCCCGATGTGGTTGCAGCGGGCAAGCAGGCGCTGGACGAATTCGGTTCAGGCACTACCGGCAGCCGGGTTCTGAATGGCACCTATCAGGGTCACAAGGAATGCGAGGAGGCTCTGAAGGAATTTTATGGCATGGATCATGCCATGGTGTTTTCCACCGGGTATCAGGCCAATCTGGGTATAATCGCTACCATTGCCGGCAAGGGAGATTATGTCGTTCTCGATATTGATAGCCATGCCAGCATCTGGGATGGCTGTTCCATGGGCAATGCCGAGATCGTTCCCTTCCGGCATAATGACATTGATGCCATGGAAAAACGGCTGAAGCGTATTCCTGCCGATGCAGGCAAGCTGGTGGTGCTGGAAGGTGTATATTCCATGCTCGGCGATGTCGCGCCGCTTCGGGATATGATCGCCGTCGCGAAAAAGCACGGCGCCATGGTGCTGGTGGATGAAGCCCATTCCATGGGCTTTATTGGTCCAAAAGGCCGCGGTGTGGCTGAAGAGCAAGGCGTGATTGATGATGTTGATTTCATCATCGGCACCTTCTCGAAAAGTGTCGGCACGGTCGGCGGTTTTTGTGTGTCCAATCACCCCAAGTTTGACATCATGCGCCTTGTCTGCCGTCCTTATGTATTTACGGCCAGCCTGCCCCCCAGTGTCGTGGCCACCGCCGCAACCAGTATTCGCAAACTGATGCATGGCAGCAACAAAAGGGCGCATTTGTGGGAAAACTCACGCCGTTTGCATGGCGGGCTGAAGACTCTCGGTTTCGAGCTCGGCACAGATGAGCCGCAAAGCGCAATTGTTGCCGTGATCATGCCTGATCTGGAGCGCGGAGCAGTCATGTGGGAAGCCCTGTTGCATGAAGGGCTTTACGTCAATCTGGCGCGTCCGCCTGCAACGCCGGCCAATATGACATTGCTGCGCTGCTCGCTCTGTGCAGAACATAGTAGCGAAGATGTAGAAACAATCCTCGGCATGTTTGAACGCGCGGGAAAGGCTGTCGGCATCCTCTGATGCCCGACCTCTGATCCCGACAAAAACTGTGAAAAACTGTGCGAAAAGTGGGCATCCGTTTTTCGTAGGAAACTTCGTAAAAACAATACGATGAAAATCGCCATAACACCACAGCACCATAGCGATGTGCGTGATTTAACCTCTACGCACACCGCTATGGCTTCTGCCCGCTCAGGTTATACCCTTACCGAAACGCCAAAAGTGCCGAACCGCCAGACAATTTCCTGATGGTTGATTTCCTGACCATAGCCATTTATCCAACCATATAATGCCAAAAACTTTACAATTGCGACAGGAAAATAGTGGTCGGTCCATGTTGGCGCCGACCCTGTTCAGCACGCTGGCCGAACCTTTGCGCAACAGGCTTCTCAAAAATGCCCCATTGAGGGTTTTTTCTGCGGGTCAGCTTATTCAGCGATCCGGAGAGACACCCGGCGGCTTCTGGGTTATTGAAAAAGGCCGCGTTACTATCGGATATTTTACTCCTGCAGGAAATTTTCGGGCCATTCTCGTCCTCACTACGGATGATTCCTTCGGCGAATTATCCCTTCTTTCGGGCAAAAGCCGCCCGGTAGATGCCATTGCCGATGGCCCTGCGTCCCTGCGCTGGATTGATGCTGCAGGCTTTGAGCAGGCACTGGCCGATGATCCGAAAAGCCTGCGCGCACTTGCCGGAGCCATGGCGGCAGAGATTCAGGAGTTTTTGCTCATGATTGCGTCTACCAGCCGGGCGGATACCGCGGGCCGACTGGCCTGGTTACTGGCAAATCTTGTCCGCACCAGTAAGAGCGAGGAAAAAAGTGTCAGGATAAATCAGCAGCAACTGGCCGATCTGCTGGGCCTGACTCGCATGACAGTCTTCAAGGCAATCCGCACTCTGGAACAGGAAGGACTTGTCCGCCGCGGTTACGGGGTCATTAGCGTTCCCGATCTCCATGCGCTGCGCCAAAGATCTCTGGGCTAAAGCGGGATGACATATGACAGAATCACATCCCGCTCTTTATACTTTTGTTGTCGTGTGATTTTTTGACAAAAACCGGTGCCCACTTTTTGTCATCACACTCTAAAGCTGTTCGCGGGAAAGTGAATGCCGTTTTTGGCCTGCGTCCAGCTTCGCTTCCACAAAAGATAAACGACAATAAAGAAATATAGCATCGCACCCGATTCAACATTTTCTCGCAATGCAATAGTTACAGGTTCGGGTTGGTATTTCCTGCCACCCATTATATGCTACTCAAAATTTTGGGCGAGGTGAACGACTGAAACCAGATGCGAGGTATTGCAATGGACGCTGTCTTTCTGGCTCGTGCACAATTTGCTTTTACTATAAGTTTCCACTTCCTGTTTCCTGCCTTCACTATCGGGCTGGCCAGCTACCTTGCTGTTCTGGAAGGACTCTGGCTCAAAACCGGCAAAACTGTCTACGAAAATCTATTTCGCTACTGGTTGAAGATATTTGCCATTGTCTTTGCCATGGGTGTCGTTTCCGGCATTGTAATGTCCTATCAGTTCGGCACGAACTGGTCGGTCTTTTCCGACAAGGCGGGGCCAGTGATTGGCCCGCTCATGGCCTATGAAGTACTGACCGCATTCTTCCTCGAAGCCGGCTTCCTTGGCGTCATGCTGTTCGGGATCAACAAGGTCGGGCGCAAACTGCACTTTGCCGCCACACTGGCCGTAGCACTGGGCACTTTTCTTTCGGCATTCTGGATTCTTGCAGTCAATAGCTGGATGCAGACACCAGTAGGCTATGAAATCAACGCCAATGGCCAGTTTATACCGGGTGAAAGCTGGCTGACGATCATTTTCAACCCCAGCTTTCCCTATCGGCTGGTGCATACGGTTCTGGCTGCCTATCTCACCACATCTTTCATTGTTGGCGGTGTAGGCGCATGGCACTTGCTGAAAGACAAAACCAATCCCGGTGCCCGCACCATGTTTTCCATGGCTATGTGGATGGCGGCCCTTGTCGCTCCGATCCAGATCTTTGCCGGGGACCAGCATGGTCTCAACACGCTTGAACACCAGCCCGTGAAAGTGATGGCGATGGAAGGCCATTACCAGAGCCATTCTGATGGTGCTCCGCTCATTCTTGTCGGTGTTCCTGACAGCAAGGAAAAGCGGGTAAACTACGCTCTTGAAATCCCCAAGGCATCCTCGCTAATTCTCAAACATGACCTGAATGCGCCGCTTGACGGGCTGGATACTATCCCGGATGCAGACGAACCCCCTGTAGGGACAGTGTTCTGGGCGTTTCGCATTATGGTCGGCCTTGGCTTTCTGATGCTGGGTATTGGTCTGTGGAGCATTGTCGCCCGCTGGCGCAAAAAACTGTATGACTGGCCATGGCTGCACCGGACAGCCGTGCTCATGGGGCCATCAGGGCTGATTGCAGTTCTGGCCGGATGGTTCGTGACCGAAGTGGGCAGACAGCCCTTCACCATCTATGGGCTTTTGCGGACAGCCGAAAGTGCTTCTCCACTGGATGCACCCGCCGTTGCGGCCTCCCTGCTGGCCTTTATTCTGGTCTATTTTGCGGTTTTTGGCATGGGTATCTGGTATCTGCTGATCCTGATGAAAAAACCGCCTGCGCCGCAAGAAACGACGCCGGATGGTGCCCCTATTCGTAGCGCGGGTATTACTCCTGCACCTGCCATGATCAAGCCTGCCATGATCAAGGGAGAACCGTCATGATTGATCTGACAGTCATCTGGGCCTGCATCATTGGTTTTGCGATTGTTGTCTATGTTATCATGGACGGGTTTGACCTTGGTATCGGCATATTGTTCCCCTTCTTCAGGGTCGGGAAAGAACGCGATACTGCCATGAACAGTATCGCTCCTGTGTGGGATGGTAATGAGACCTGGCTGGTTATGGGCGTGGGAGGCTTGCTGGCCGCGTTCCCGCTTGCCTACTCCATTGTTCTTCCTGCGCTTTACGCGCCGATGATCGCGATGCTTCTGGGCCTTGTATTCCGAGGGGTGGCATTTGAGTTTCGCTGGCGCGATCCCGACCATCGCGCTTTCTGGGACAAGGCATTTACCACCGGATCGATTGTGGCGACATTCGCGCAGGGCATTGCTCTGGGTGCTCTGCTGCAAGGCATCACGATCAGGGACAGGGCCTATGCAGGGGGATGGTGGGAATGGCTCTCACCCTTCAGCCTGCTGACCGGACTGGCCCTGCTGGTTGGTTATAGTCTGCTGGGCGCCTGTTGGCTGAACTGGAAAACCGAAGGTGATTTGCAACGGCAGGTCGTGCGCTATGCTCACAGGCTATATTGGGCATTGCTGGTCATGATCGGCCTCATCAGTCTTGCCACTCTGGGGCTTGAGCAGCAATATTACCAGCACTGGCTCAGCTATCCCAACATATTGGCAACGGCCCTGGTTCCAATTGCAGTTCTGGTTGTCACCTTCCTGTTTTTCCGCAGTCTGGGACTTCAGCAGGACGGGCAGCCTTTCCTGTGGGCGCAAGCCTTGTTCACCCTGTGCTTTGTGGGCCTTGGCATTTCCATCTGGCCCGATGTCATCCCGGCCCGTGTTACCATATGGGAAGCAGCTGCACCACAAAGCAGCCAGATCTTCATGCTGGTGGGGGCTGTGATTATGGTGCCTCTCATCCTTGTCTATACGGGCTGGTCCTATTGGGTCTTTCGCGGCAAGGTCGGATCAGAAGGATATCACTGATGGCCCGAAGGATAAACCGGGAGCAAACGACAAAACGGCTCCGCCAGATTGGCTGGTTTATTCTGATCTGGGCTGCAAGCGTTCTGACACTGGCGATTGTTGGCCTGTTAATCCGGGCAATATTGCGATGAATTTCCTGATTGCATAAAATCAGCGGGAGTTCGTCTGGTTTACCGAAATATGAAATGGCGAAAAATCGGTTTCGGTATCATAAACATCGACACCTTCCGCCTGCTTCAGACGGCGCACAACCCAATAGGTAAACGGTGTCAGCATCACTTCCCACACTGTTTTGAACAGCCATTGCGACAAGACAACCTGCAACAACTGTTCCGGCGGCCAGCCAGCAATGCCGTAAAATGCGATGGGATAAAAAATCGCACTGTCCAGCCCCTGACCGACAATTGTAGAGCCAATAGTCCGTGCCCATAAATGGCGCCCGCCGGTGCGGACCTTCATTTTTGCGAGCACATAACTATTGGCAAATTCCCCCACACCAAATGCCACCATCGAGGCAATCACGATCCGCCAGCTATTGCCAAATACAAATTCATAGGCATCCTGCCCCGGCCAGCCAGGAGCAGGCGGCAGGCTGACCACCACCCATGACATGAATGCCATGAAGATCAGCGCGGCAAAGCCTGTCCAGATAACGCGGCGCGCATGGGCATAGCCATATACCTCGGTCAGAACATCGCCAATAATATAGCTGATCGGGAAAAACAGGACACCTGCACCAAAGGACCATGCCGTGTCATCAGGCAGGGAGATATAGGAAGGTTTGGATGCCCCGATAATGTTGGACAATAGCAGAATGGTGACAAATGCCGCCATGACCAGATCGTAATAACGGAACCGGGCTGATGAGCCGGTGGAGGCTTTGGTGCGGGCAGGATCACGGCTCATTACTGTTGCTCTAGGGCAATTCGAACCAAACCGGTATCCACTTTCTCAAACAAGTCCGGTTTTTGATGGACGTGATTTTTGAGTAAACCCGGATTTTCGAATAAGCATTGCCGAAGGATGAAAAATCAGTGTAACGGCGCATTGCCTGTCAGAATGTCCGTCAGGAGACGCGGCCCCGTAGCTCAGCTGGATAGAGCATCGGTCTTCTAAACCGAATGTCGCGTGTTCGAATCACGCCGGGGTCGCCATTTTTCCGACAGCCTGCGCAGATTATATCCCCGCAGCGAGATATGTCAGATCAACTCGCCAGCCGCAGCCCCGGATTACCGGCCTGTATCGGAGCTTCAGGCCAGATTCCGCGTGTGTCATAGACAATGGCCCTGCTCCGTTCTTCAAACGGAACCACACGGAATACATCATGATCTACCAGCACTATCAACACGCCGCATTCTTCCAGAGCACTATCGAGATCAATCAGCTCTGCACCTGTGCCTTCAAATTCGCGCGGGAGTTCCGCCGCATAAGGCTCTACAATCCGCACCCGGTTGCCGAATTTCTGCGCCAAACGTGAAGTGACAAAACGGGCCGGACTTTCACGAAAGTCATCAATATTGGCCTTGAAAGCAAGGCCCAGGCAGCCAACCGACACGCCGGGATTTTCCTCTATCAGCCGGGTCGCGCGCTCGACAACATGGTGCATCTTGCTGTCGTTAATGTCACGGGCAGCCCTGATAATACGCGCTTCATCCGGCGCACCATGGACGATAAACCACGGGTCCACAGCGATGCAATGTCCGCCCACACCCGGACCGGGCTGGAGGATATTCACCCGCGGATGACGATTGGCCAGCCGGATCACTTCCCACACATCCAGCCCCATTTTGTCGGCAATCATGGAAAGTTCATTGGCAAAGGCAATATTGACATCGCGAAAGCTGTTTTCGACCAGCTTGCACATCTCGGCCGAGCGGGCATCCGTGGTCACACAGCTTGCCCGCACAAACCGTTTGTAAAAGGCCAGAGCCTTGCGGGCGCAACGCGGGGTAATCCCGCCGATCGAGCGATCATTATTGGTCAACTCTTCCAGAATTCGCCCCGGCAGCACCCTTTCCGGGCAATAGGCAATGGCAATATCCGGAGTTTCATGTGTCAGACCCGGCAGTTTGAGATCAGGCCGCAGACCCGCGATAAGATCACGCATGGCCTCGGTCGTTCCGACAGGCGAGGTCGATTCAAGGATCACCACATCCCCGCGCTTGAGAACCCCTGCCATCTCTGTTGCTGCAGCCATCACATAAGACGTATCAGGCGTATGATTACCATCATGTGCGAAAGGCGTAGGCACGGCGATCACAAAGACATCAGCCGGGACAATCCGGGTTGATGCCCTGAGCAGGCCACGCTGGACAACACCGCGCACCAGCCCGTCAAGATCGACTTCCTCGATATGGATTTCACCGCGATTGATAGTGTCCACGACGTTTTGGGAAACATCAATTCCGGTGACAGGACACCCGGCACGCGCAATGATTGCCGCAGTCGGCAGGCCAATATAGCCAAGGCCAATAACACAGGTAGAAGGTTTATCTTGTCCGCGCATGGAAAGTCCGCATGATTGCCGCTGTTTGCGTTGCAATAGGCGACAAGGGTAAACAATGCGGTAATGATGAGAAATATCGCACTGAATGACGCTTTTTGATGCTTTATGGTGCCTTCCTGCATCCGTCCGTGAAATGCCCGACAGACACGCAGGACGCAGGCCTGTTCAGCTTGTCAAAGGTCCGCTGGCGGTAAAGCGGCCATGTTTGCGATAGCGCACCATCCAGCGGTCAAGGAACAGGTCAAGCGGCCGTGATTTTATCCCAAGCTGCGCCAGACCCGGCAACTCACCGGACGCAACATTGCCATCCTTGAGCATCAGCCATTGGTCCCTGCCCATTGGCGAAAAGGGAATAAAGGAGATTGCATCCGATACCCCGTCAGGCAGCCGGATAAAATGGCGCCTGCGCATTTGCGAAGCGGCGATACGCTGGCCAAGCTCCATCATCGTTATCGTCTCCGGCCCTCCCAGCTCATAG
>JBKEEC010000042.1:0-9556 GCA_047975785.1 Sphingomonadaceae bacterium
CCCGATCGTGTCGATATAACTCAACGTGCCGCCTGTCCATGCCGGGAAACCCCAGCCATAAACAGCGCCAAGATCTGCGTCCTGAGGCGTTTCCAGCACACCCTGTTCCAGACAGCGCGCCGGTTCGATCGCCTGTGCATAGAGGAATCGCGTTTTGAGTTCATCCTGCTCAGGCTGCTGCGGCGCGAGCGGGAATTTTTCTGCCAGCCCCTTCCACAGATGTTTCGGAGCATCTGCCGGATAGTCATAAAAACCGGCTCCGGCCTTGCGACTGCCACGACCGAGAGCAATCATCGTCCTGAGTGCATCCACCCCGCCACGCGGCACATAATTGGGGTCATTCTGCTCCATTGCCTGTTCCAGAATCTTGACAGGCAAATCCATCGTCACTTCGTCCAGCAGGGCGAGTGGACCAACCGGGAAACCGGCTGCCCTGGCTGCATTCTCGATCCGGGCGGGGGCCACGCCTTCTTCCAGCATCGCTGCCCCTTCATATACCAGTGTCTGGAACACACGGCTGGTATAGAATCCACGGCTGTCATTGACGACAATCGGTGTCTTGCGCAGGCTGGCGATAAAATCGAGCGCCTTTGCCAGTGTTTCCGGCGATGTTTTCTGGCCCATGATAAGCTCGACCAGACCCATACGATCCACGGGTGAGAAGAAGTGCATACCGATAAACTGGTCAGGACGGGCAGAGGCTTCGGCCAGACCGGAAATCGGCAAGGTTGACGTATTGGATGCATAAATTGCATCGGACGGAATCACGGCTTCAGCCTTGCGGGTTGTTTCCGCCTTGATGCCGACATCCTCGAATACGGCCTCGATCACGATTTGCGCGCCTTCCAGCAGGGCAAAATCATCGGTCGGTGTGATGAGAGCCAGACGGGCATCCATCTTGTCCTGCGCAAGCGTGCCACGGGAAACCTGCTTTGCCCAGACTTTTTCGCTATAGGCCTTGCCTTTGGCGGCAGAGGCAGGATCGCGATCAATCAACACGACTTCAATCCCGGCTGCTGCCGCAACCAGAGCAATGCCGGCACCCATCATACCAGCCCCGACCACACCGACTTTTGTATAAGTGGTTTTGGGGATACCGGCCGGACGGCGGGCACCTTTTTCAGCCGCCTGCTTCGATATAAAAGTCGTGCGGATGATATTGCGGGCAACCGGATCGGTCAGCAAACGGGCGAAATATTTGCTCTCGACCGAGAGGGCGCGATCCATCGGCAATTGCAGACCTTCAAACACGCATTGCAGAACAGCAATAGGTGCCGGAAGATTATAGCCTGCATCACGCGCAACATTGGCTGCAGCAAAAGCCGAAGCAACCGAAACCTCCGGAACCAGCATACCGCGCATTTCGGGCATGAAAAACCCTTTCCTGTCCCATGCACGGGCAGGATCAGGTGCGGTAGCGAGCCATTCACGGGCTTTGGCCACAACATCATCTGCCGGAGCGAGCGCATCCACAATACCCAGTTCCAGTGCCTCGGCAGGTTTCACGCTTCTGCCGCCCAGCAGAAGGTCCAGTGCTTTTTGCGAACCGATAATACGGGGCAAACGCTGCGTTCCACCGGATGCGGGAAGAAGGCCCAGAGTGACTTCCGGCAGGCCAACAATGGCGCGAGGATCATCAGACAATACGCGGTAGTGACATGCCAGCGCCAGTTCAAAACCGCCACCAAGAGCAAGGCCATTCAGGGCACAGGCCACAGGCTTACCCATGGTTTCCAGAGCGCGGTGCATCCGTGTCGCATTATGGCTGAATTCATAGGCTTCAGGGCGCGTCAGCCGCCCATAGGCAGTGACCATATATTTGAGATCAGCCCCGGCCATAAAGGCCGGCTTGCCCGATGTGAGGATAACCCCGGTTACGCTTTCGTCATCGCGCAAATCTGCAATGGCTGCGTTCATGTCCCCGATAAAGTCATTGGAAACGACATTCATCGTTTCATCCGCATTATCGAGAATGATGGTTGCGACGCCGTCGGCGCCCTTTTCTACACGAATGTGTCGCATGGTCTTGCTCATGGTTTTCAGACTCGTTCAATAATGGTTGCAATGCCAAGGCCATTGGCCGCGCATAGTAAGGTCATGGCGGTGTTCAGATTCTGGCGTTCCAGCTCATCCAGTGCTGTTCCCAGAATCATTGCGCCCGTGGCGCCAAGCGGGTGGCCCAGCGCAATTGCGCCGCCATTCACATTCATTTTCGTATGATCGACGCCAAACTCATCCATGAAATACATGACGACGCTGGCGAAGGCTTCATTGAGTTCATAAAGATCAATGTCGCTCTTTTGCATCCCGGCAAGTTTCAGGGCCTTTTCCGCCACCGGAACCGGGCCGGTCAGCATGATGGTTGGCTCCGAACCGATCGTGGCCCAGCCCTTGATCCGGGCACGCGGGGTCAGGCCAGCGGCTTTTCCGAAATCGGCATCCCCCAGCATGACCACGCCTGATCCGTCCACAATCCCGCTGGAATTTCCTCCGGTATGGACATTGTTCAGTTCTTCAACCTGAGGATAGCGTTCTTTCGCAACACGGCCAAAACCGGCCTGTGTCATCGCGCCAAAGGCAGGTTTGAGATTGCCCAGACTTTCCACTGTGCTTCCGGGGCGACGATGCTCGTCATTATCAAGTATCACTTCCCCCATAATATCCCTGACCGGAACGATCGACCGGGCAAAGCGACCTTCATCCCACGCCTGCGCAGCACGGCGCTGGCTTTCTGCAGCAAAGCCATCCACATCCGTCCGGCTATAGCCTTGCAGCGTGGCAATAAGATCTGCCCCGATGCCCTGCGGCGCGTAATAATTGTGATAGGTCACCCACGGATCAGCCGCCCAGGCGCCGCTGTCATATCCCATGATAACCCGGCTCATACTTTCCACACCGCCACCAATGCCGGCGCTGGCCATACCTGCGGCAATCTGCCCTGCCACATTGTTGACAGCTTCAAGGCCCGATGCACAAAAACGGTGCACCTGTTGTCCGGCTACTGTCTCGGCATAGCCGGCATTCACAACGGCTGCACGCGCCAGCACACCGCCTTGCTCGCTGACAGGCTGGGCGGAGCCAATCACCACATCATCGAGCAAAGCAGTATCCAGATCATTGCGCTCACGCACGGCTTCGAGAAGCTGTGTCACAAGCTGAACGGGCGGAATTTCATGCAGGGCACCATCAGGCCTGCCTTTGCCGCGCGGTGTTCGCACATGATCGTAAATATAAACGTCTTTCATATTCTATCTTCTCCGGTGAAATTCAGATCACGCCCTTTGCGGCAAGATCGGCCAGCGCATTGTCATCCAGACCAAGGCGCTCTGCGTATATTTCGGCATTGTGCTCGCCGGGCACGCGCGCGGCGATACGGCGTATGGAAGCGGGCGTGTCAGACAGCTTCGGGAAGCACCCCTGCATCCGGATTTCTCCGTGATCGGGGTTGGGAACCGAAACAATCGCTTCGCGCGCCTTGAATTGCGGGTCCGCCAGCATATCCGGCGCACGAAACACCCGGCCTGCCGGCACAGAATGCTCGATCATCAATGCTTCAAGCGCATCAACCGTCAGCGTTGCTGTCCATTGGTTAATCCGCTCGTCCAGTTCCTGCTGGTGTTCCCCACGCGCAATATGGGTGGAATAGCGCGGGTCCTGCGCCAGCTCACTCTGGCCCATAGCCGCGCACAGACGGGCAAAAATCGCATCGCCATTAGCGCCAATCATATATTCACCATCGGAACAGCGATACACATTGGACGGAGCGATCCCCGGCAGGATCGAGCCGGAACGCTGACGGATAATGCCCATCACGTCATATTCGGGGACAAGGCTTTCCATGACCTGCAGAACGGATTCGTAAAGGGCCGCATCAACGACCTGCCCCTTGCCGGTTTGCTCCCTTGCGCGCAGCGCCGCCAGCGCGCCAAGGCAACCATAGGTAGCGGCCAGCGTATCACCGATGGAAACGCCCACGCGTGAAGGCGCGCGATCCGGGTCCCCGACTATGGCGCGCCAACCGCCCATAGCCTCGCCAATACCGCCAAAACCTGCCCGGCCAGCATAAGGGCCGGTCTGGCCATAACCTGATATCCGCACAATGATCAGCCCCGGATTCAATTCATGGAGTGTCGCCGGGTCCAGCCCCCATTTTTCCATGGTTCCGGGCTTGAAATTCTCGATCATGATATCGGCGTCAGCAAGCAGTTTGCGCGCCAGTTCCTGCCCTTCGGGCACGCGCAGATTGGCGGTTACCGAACGCTTGTTCCGACCGATAACTTCCCACCAGACCTTATGTTCGCCATTGCCCCACTGGCGCATGGGATCGCCGGTTCCCGGTGCTTCCACCTTGACGACATCCGCCCCCATATCGCCCAGCAACTGGCCGCAAAACGGGCCGGCAATCAGCTGACCCAGCTCCACCACTTTCAACCCTTTGAGGGCACCGCTATTTTCCGCAATCATTCTGTCTCTGCCTGCCTGGGAAATGCACCGGCGCGCGACAGCATCGAAGGCATTTCCTTGTTCATGATTGTGCCCAGCCATCGGGCTGTCCCGATCAGTCCGTCCTGATCCATGCCAGTGGATATGCCAGAGCGTTCCAGCATATAGACGACATCTTCAGTGGCGACATTACCCGCCGCACCGGGCGCAAACGGACATCCACCCAGACCGCCGATAGAGGAATCCACAATTGTTGCCCCCGCGGCAACCGCAGCCCATACATTCGCGATGCCGGTATTGCGCGTATTATGAAAGTGGACACGCACCGGGATCGGAGCAATCGCCTGTCTGACTTTTGTCACAAGAGTGGAAACATCCGCTGGTACGGCAACACCGATAGTATCGGCCAGCGCGATTTCAGCAGGACCGACCTCTGCCAGCCTTCTGGCCATTGCGACAACATGATCCTGATCCACCTCGCCGCCAAACGGGCAACCGAATGCCACCGCAATCGTTATCTGGGTCGAGCACCCCGCCTCCTGTCCCATGGCAAGAATGCGCTCGGCGACGGCCACAGATTCACCACTGCTTTGGCCCTGGTTGCGAATCCCGAAGGGGTCAGAAGCAATTGCGACCGCGCCGAGCTGGTCAAGCTGACACGCTATTGCGCGTTCAGCCCCACGTTCATTAAGCACCAGACCGATCCGCGTGACCCCGTCAGGTGCTCCGAGCAAATTCACGACATCTTCCGCATCTGCCATTTGCGGCACCCGCTTCGGGTTGACAAAACTTGCCACTTCAATCCGTCGTGCGCCTGCCTTGATGGCGCGTTGAATCAGGGCAACCTTGTCTTGCGTGGACACGATAACCTGCTCATTCTGCAAGCCGTCGCGCGGGCCAACCTCGACAATTTCTACAGAGGTCATGAGTGCGTTTCCTGTTCTGCCTGCCAGACACGGAAGGCAGGATAATTGGGCTGGTCAACACGCATTTTTTCAATGGTTGTTGCGACAAGATGTGTTGTGACATCGGTGCGACCGGCATCTATCGAGCCATCTCGCAAACCTTCGGACAGCGTCCTGTTGCCTTGTTCCAGCCCGACATCATGACCCAGAATTGCGGCAAGTCGCATCTGCTCTGCGGCATGACCGGATGCGGCAAGTTCATCCTCGCGCAAGGCAAGAGCAATAGCGTTGGATGCAACCACCTGCTGGAAACCGGGGGCAATCCCGGCCCTGAGAGCGGCCTGCACTTCACCAAGAATAATTCGGGCGGATGGTTTATCCTGCATTCCACGCCTCATGGTCAGGCAGCAAAAGCCGCAACAGGTCAAATTCGGTTTCAGAGGCACGGCGTGCGATCATCGCACCTTCCACACTGCGCACGCCATCTGCAAATGTCTTGCCGACTTCGGCACACATGACACCCCAGAACAGGGTCTGGAATACCTCCCACGCATGGAGTGCGACCGGGTCAACCGGCGCACCGCCAGCGGCAATATATCCGGCAAGCATATCTTCACGCGATCCAAAGCCACCAACCGGATTTTCAGGCTTCTGGAACCGCCAGCTATTCACGCAAAGCCAGCCAAGGTCAGACACGGGCGAGCCGATATGAGCCAGTTCCCAGTCCAGCACACTGCGGATTCCATCTGGCCCGATAACCAGATTGCCATTACGAAAATCGCCATGCACCAGAGTCCGGCGGTCATCTGCCGGAAGGTTATCGCGCAGCCAGGAAAATGCGTAGTCAAACACTGGCCTGCATTCTTCATTGCTGTGATAGCGCGCCTCAAGAGCGGCCAGTTCTTCCTGGGGGGATTTTGATACCAGTCCGGTTATACCCCTTGCTTCAAGAGCATGGGTCTCAAGGGCATGGATATGTGCCAGAATCTCTCCGCACTGGCGGGCAATGCCTGGACGGGCTGCCGCCAGATCGGGAGATTTGAGTATCCGTGCGCCAACGGTTTCCCCCGCGATCCGCGCCATGGCATAGCCTTCTCCGGCAGCGGAACCTTCCGGAAGTGTAAAATACATTTCCGGCACCGGCACACCGCCTGCCCGTGCAACGCACAACAGTCGGGCTTCGGAGGCCAGACTATCCAGCCCGGTGAAGGTGAAACGCAAATCTGCTGGCTGGCAACGAAGCACCATAGGGGTGGTCACGCCGTCATGATCGACAAGGTCGAAGGCCCAGCTTTCCTTGCTGGCCCCGCCTGACAAACGCTTGATACTCTTGACGCGGGCACGCGGCCAGCCAGACAGGCACGCGGCCTCTCCAATCGCGGCAGCCAGTGCTCCGTTATCTTGTCCGGTCGCGCTCATCCCTGTCTGGCAATCCATTCACGGATGATTGTGGCGGATTGCTTCGCAAGATCAGGCTGGCCGAAATAATAGTGATTGGCCCCCTTGATCACATGGTGCTCCTGCGGGCAGCGACTGGCGGCTTTCATCAGGGCAGCCGCATGGTCGGGCGTGCAGGCATCATCGGCACTGTTTTCTACAATCAGCATGGGCGATTCAATCCGCGCGGCGCATTTCAGGCCATCCGCCTGGGATTCGTCATAGGACCATTGCGAAAGCCAGCTTCTAAGCGTGGTAAATCGCGCCAGACCCACCGGACCATCATTTACGACAGAGGGAACACCCAGCATACACCAATTGTCTGGCCGGTCACTCGGATCAAGCGTCGCATCAAGAAAACGCGGATCAGCCATGGTGCCCTGAACGGTGAAGCACCGCTCATGATTTTCGAGCCCCGCCGCACGCAGAGTTTCCAGCTCTTGCCTGACCCAGCCTGTAATTCGACGATTCCGGGCGATCTGGGCTTCACGATAGCGAGCAATAAAATCGGCCGAATAAGGAGGCTTCGGCCCATCGGCTGCGTAAATATTCAGCGAAGGATCGCGATCAAACGGACGGCTTTCATCCGTGATGGAAGGATCAAGCCATTCCGTCAGGGTCAGATTGCGGGACAAATGGGCTGCAATCAGCATCACACCATCTGCCGGCACAAAATTCGCTGCGGCCAGATCATAAGGATCGCCAGCGGGAGTATGGGTAACACGCGGGTCTTGCGCTTCCGCCTGATAGAACAGCGACAGACCGCCGCCGCCCGACCAACCTCCCAGATACACTTTGCGATATCCCAGCCGATCACGGGCATCATTGATACATGCCGCCAGATCCATGGCCGCACGCTCCATAATCAGAGCAGTATCATTGCCGCGATAGCGCGTATTGCAATAGATGGTATGAACACCCTGTTTCGCCAGGGCAGCCATCATCGGCAGCCATGCGCCGCCGCCAATCGGATGTGAGAACACTACAACCGTGTCTGACGGTGTTTCCGGCTTCAGGTGATGCGCTTCAATCGCAACCTTACCGATTTCTCCGGCATATGTGTCCTTGAACGCACTTTTCTCGTCAAAAATGACCAGATAGGGAATCCGTTCATATGCTGCACTCATCAGGCATCACTCCTTGAATTTTATACTTTTTTGCGACTGCGACGATCGATTGCTTCGGCGCCGAATTTCGCAACCTTCTGATCCCGTGTGCGCGCGGTCCACTCTTCCAGCATCGGAGCAAAAGCCTTGACCTCTCCATCCATAATGGCATCGTGATCAGGGTTGCGGACGGTCAGTTCAATCTGGATTCCGTTCGGATCATACATGTAAATGGATGTGATCATGCCATGGTCAACCGGGCCAAGGGCACTGACACCAAAGCTGCCAATGCGCTTTTGCATCTGCAGAAGGTCATCCATCGAGCCGACTTCAAAAGCCCAGTGCAAATCAAAGCTTTCCTTGCGCTCCAGCCAGGCTGGATCGGCAGAGCCGGGTGCATCGAAAAAGGCCAGATATTCACCATTTTTCATCTTGAAAAACAGATGCATATACGGGTCTTGCTCGCCCGTTCCGGTCACCTCTTCAAGCGTGATCGCCGCAGGGTCCACAAGCCCCAGAACATCGGAATAGAACCACACAGTCTGCGCTGCATCACGGCACCGGAACGCCCCGTGATGGACTCCCAGAATCGGACGGGCCATCGGACGGGCTTCAGGATGTTCGGACATATTCAACTCCTTGTTGCTTCCTCGTTACTGTATCTGACAGGACCGGGTCTGACAGAACCGCGCACCCCGGTCAGGCAAGGGTTTGCGTGTCATCCACGACAAGCTCTATTCCCGATACCGATCGTGCCCCGGCTGACAGAAGAAACATGACTGCCGGATCGAGATCCTGCACAGGCATGGTGCGCCTGCGCGGCCATCCGGCAATCTGCTTCTGCCCCGCCTCACTTTCGAGATAACCGGAAATAATATCGGTCGGCATGAAACCCGGCAAAATGGCATTCACATTGATGTCGTGCCGCGCCCATTCCAGTGCCATGGTTTTTGCCATCATGATCGCGCCCGCCTTGCTAGCACCATAGGCAACGGCCCCCCGCTCAGGTTTGCGGCCACTGGTTGAGGCAATAAAGATGATACGCCGCGGCTGCGCCGGATCTGCCGGACCCGAAGCAATCATCCGCGCCCCACCTTCGCGGGCAGTAAGAAAGGCACCGCGCAGATTGATCGCCATGACCTGATCAAAAGATTCAACCGGCATTTTTGCTGCCGGCATCGCATTGGTGACCCCGGCATTGACGATGACCGAATCAACCAGCCCCGCAGCATTCTCTCCGGCATCAAAAGCGCGCCGGACAGAGTCCGCATCACTCACATCACAGACCTGGGCCAGTGCCTTTCCGCCACCGGCCTCAATTTCAGCGACAAGCGAATCAAGTTCTGCAGCCCGCCGGGCACAGCAGATAACATGCGCCCCTTCGGCTGAAAGCATACGCGCCAAATGACGCCCAACCCCGGATGACGCCCCGGTGAGAAGCACGTTTCGTCCGTCAAGCACGCCCATAATCCAGCCCCCCCCCTTGCTCCAGAACTGACACCAGACACTCAAAATTTACCGTCAATATACTTGACGATAGCGCATTTTGCGCGATAACCACCCCACCCACACGCCAAAAATACCGGTTTTACCGTAGATTAGCTCTGGCAGTCGGTAATGATTCTTCACGCTATGCCGTGGGCATAATGTCACGCAGACGGCATA
>JBKEEC010000043.1:0-3205 GCA_047975785.1 Sphingomonadaceae bacterium
AAATCACACAGTGGCAACGCGCCGGAAGCACTGGAAGCCGCTGAATGATTCCTCATCCGGACAAGACAGCCTCACCTGATTCATATCCGAGTGTAGTGATGTTGACTCATCACACATTGGTCAAGCCCGCACGGCGCCTGAAAGTTTCAAACTGCTGATGCGTCAGCATCATTGCAGTTTGGTATCATACAGGGCTGGCGCAGCCGGGCCTGTTCGCTTATCGCCGTATTCATGGCTGAAACAAACCGCATCTGGACCGCCGGACTGGTCATCATAGGCGATGAGATCCTGTCTGGCCGCACCCATGACAAAAACATTGCCCAGATCGCAAGCTGGCTGCAGGTTCAGGGCATCAGACTGGCAGAAGTGCGCGTTGTCCCTGATGTCGAGGCCCGCATCATCGAAGCTGTCAACGCATTGCGCATTGTCTCCGACTATCTGTTTACTACTGGCGGAATTGGCCCGACACATGATGATATTACCGTCGATGCCGTTGCCGCAGCACTGGGTGTAAAAGTCGTAATCCATCCTGAAGCGCGCGATATGATGGAGCAATATTATGCAGACAAGGGTGGGCTGAACGATGCCCGCCTGCGCATGGCGCGTGTGCCAGAAGGTGCAGACCTGATCCCCAATTACAGGTCAGGCGCACCGGGCATTCGCCATGGCAATATCTTCCTGATGGCGGGCGTTCCTTCCATTACCGCCGGGATGCTTGATGCACTGACGGGCACACTGGAAGGCGGCGCACTGCTCCGCTCGGAAACCGTCGGTGGTTATATTCCCGAAAGCGAAGTGGCCGATATTTTGCGCGAAATAGAAAAAGCGCATGAAAATGTGCAGATTGGCAGCTACCCTTTTTTCCGCGAAGGCAAGGTCGGTGCCAATTTTGTCCTTCGCTCTACCGATCCGGATGATCTGGCAAGCGCCAGTGATTCACTATGCGAAGCACTGGGCGAAGCAGGCTTTGATTTCACACCCGGCGGCATCTGATACCCCAATGCGTTGGGGGTGGCTCACCCCGCTCTATAGCATCGCGAGAAGCATTAGTGAGTAACGGCCACTTCCATGAACTGCGGCTGAGCAGCCGATCTTGCATTTCCCGGATTTGGCAGAGGCGCACCTGATGAATATGCTTCTACTGGCATACCTGCTGCAGCCAGTGCATAGGGCGACACACGGTGGCGAGTGCAAAGCCCCCCCGCTCCATTGCTGACCAGGGGCGTTTCAAACTCCACGGCAATGTGTGAATCCTGAGAGCGGGTTACCGTGCATACGACCAGTTGCCCTCCTCCAAGATCCAGCACCAGCCCTGTTCCGGCCTGAACACCTGCCAGCCCTTCAATACGAGCTCCCGTTTTGGAAAGATCCCGCATAACTGCCTGATAGCGGTAATCGCTATGAATAATGCCAATTCTGCGAAACACAGACCGACGTTCAGGCCGATGTCTGTCCGGCCCTGACGGCTTGATTTTCATGGTGCCCGCTTCAATCCGGCCAAGCAGGTCCCGTTGCGGCATGGCACGAGCGTAAATCCAGCCCTGTATAAGCTTGGCCCCTTTTTTCCGGACAAGGTCAAACTGGTCAAAAGCCTCCACACCTTCAACGGTGGTTTCCATTCCCAGCGCATCGGACAGGCCAATAATGGCAGTTATGATCTTGGCGCTGTTCTGATCCTGCTGGGTGCAACTTTCGACAAAACTTTTATCAACCTTGAGTTTGTCAAACGGGGCAGAGCGCAAATAGCACAGCGACGAATAGCCCGTGCCAAAATCATCCAGCGCAAGACGCACACCGAGCTTTTTCAGCAGGGCAAAGGCTGTTTCAGTAACTTCGCTATCGGCCATAAAGACACTTTCGGTCAGCTCAAGCTCCAGCCGGTCAGGCTCAAGTCCGGCCGCGGACAGTGCATTGGTAACGATGGCAGGAAAACCGGCATTGGCAAACTGGGCAGCAGAAACATTCACTGCAACCCGCATGGCTTCCGGCCATTCCATCGCATCCTGACAGGCCTGACGAATTGCCCATTCGCCAAGATGGCTGATAAGGTCGGAATCTTCTGCAATCGGAATAAAGACAGCGGGGCTGACATCGCCGCGTTCCGGATGGCTCCAGCGCATAAGGGCTTCGCAACCGACAACAAGGTTATCGCTGGCCCGCACAACGGGCTGATAATGTAACTCCAGTTCATCATTTTTAAGAGCGGCGCGCAAATCGCGTTCCAGCTCCTCACGCTCCTGCGCTTCACCCTTGAGGTCAGCAGAATAGAAACGAAAGGCACCGCGGCCACTATTTTTGGCAGCATAGAGCGCAAGATCAGAGGCGCGGACAAGATCTTCCTGCTCATCGCCATCGAAAGGGGCAATCGCGATACCAACCGAGGTTCCGATAATGGCCCGCTTGTCATCAATCGGGTATGGCTGGGACAGAATCTGGATAATCTTGTCTGCCAGCTCACCCAATATTCCGCGATCATCTAGGTCGGGCAAAATGACCTGAAACTCATCACCACCCAGGCGGCCGATTTCACCGCGCCCATCCAGTATTGAATGCAGGCGTGCGGCAACTTGTCGCAAAAGCTCATCACCTGCCTGATGGCCGAGCGTATCATTGACATTCTTGAACCGGTCAAGATCAAGCATCATCAAGGCGCAGGGCCGTTTGGCGGATCGATACCCGGTCAATATGGAGCTGAGTCGTCGCTCCATACGATAACGATTGGCAAGGCCGGTCAGCGAATCATATTCTGCCAGCCGGGATTCTTCGCGTTCACGGTTATATGAAGTGGTGATGTCTTTCGCGCTGCCACAATATCCGCGAAACTGGCCATCTGCATCTGTGAGCGGAACACCTGTAATCGACCACCAGCATTCGGCACTCTTATCACTGGAGTTCAAGCCAGGCGTGCAGGAAGGAACGAGGCGCAGCGTAACATCGGTGAGCCGATGATGTGCCCCAATCCTGAATTTCAGGGGCCTGTCTGACCGCTCCGTCGTATTTTCAGAATCAGTTTCGAATACATCGGTAAAATATTTCCCGACAAGATCAGAGCCGGAAACCCCCAGATCTCCAAAGGCATTTTCTGATATATAGCTGATCCTGCCGTCCTTGTCCGTCGCCCATATCCAGCCGATACCCGCCTGCTCAAAATCATTCAGCACGTTTGATCTTTGATTCAGGTCAGCCGTTTCCCTGGCCTTCCCGC
>JBKEEC010000044.1:0-5345 GCA_047975785.1 Sphingomonadaceae bacterium
GGGCGCCAGGTCCAGCTTGAACGCCAGCGCCGCACACCGCCTTGTGTTTCCCACTGCCCCCATCCGGCATAGCGCGGGCTGTCATCCACCTGCCATACGGTTTGCGACCAGCGCCCGTGGCGCATTTTTTCAGGCACATTGTCCCATTTCCACGTGCCGGTGTCGGCATAGGCAAGGATACGGGCAGGCTCATATTCCCAATCTTGCCGCCAGTGCTTGATAACGTGGGTCTTGCCTTCATGCTCCACCACAAGAAGATGCTGAAGCATGATTTTGCGGCCGGTATCCTCGATCACACGCACCGATTCATGGCCGCCGGAAACCTTTGCGTCCAATGGCTCATAACCCTCCATCCAGGGGGTAGATTCCTGCATGTCGAAGCGAACCTTGAAATTGCCGGCCATGGCCAGAATATCTGCCCGGTCCGCCTCAAAAGCAGCCTGTTCTTCTACTGCGGGCCTCTCGGCAATTGGCGGGTGGGCAAGCGCGGGAGGGGTCGCAAGAGCAAAGGCAAGCGCAAGCCCGCCAAAGCGATAGATGGATTTCATTGTGGATGATCCTCGAAATGTATGAATTTTCAAAAAGCGTAGCTGAGCGAGACGCTCGCGTTGCGGCCGGGCCTGGTATAGGCATCGGTAACGGCCGAGGTGGCGGAAAGCCCGCGCACATCGCTCCAGTAAGCATATTTTTCATCGGTGATGTTGAAGATGCCGGCGCGCAGTGTCAGCGGTTTGACCGGACGCCAGAATGCGGTGAGGTCCAGAATGGTGAAGGATCCGGGCCGGTAGCAATCCGTCGGCCGTCCGAAATCGTCGCTGCAAACGCCGGCGGATCGGCCTGATTCCTTTTGCGCGTTGTGCGTCATGATCAGTTCGCCGCCGAAACGGTTCTGCCGGTCACGATAGCCGAGCCCCATGACCAGAGAGAGCGGGTTGATCGACGCCAACGGCGACCTGCCACCGCCGGGGTGAAGCTCATCCCCCTTTGCATAAGCCGCCGCCAAACGGCCGGTAATCCCGGCATCGGATCGGAAATCCGCCTTGCCCTCCAGCCCTTTGATCTTGACCCGGCCGACATTGATCCATTTGTATACCGCCGGATCCACCGACGTGAACGAACCACTGACAACCTGCTGATCGATGAAGTCTTTGTAATCAGCATGAAACGCGGTGATGGAAAGGCCCAGGTTGCGACTGGTCAGCCGTATGCCGCCCTCCCAGCTTTCGCTGCGCTCCGGGCCAAGATCGGGGTTTGGTTCGGATGTATAGCCAAAGGCCAGATTTTCAAAAAAATTGTTAACCTGGCTGGGCGTGGGGGCACGGAACCCTTGCGCATAATTGGCAAACAGGCGGATGTTTTCTCCCAGTTTTGCCACCGCGCCAATCTTGGGCGAAAGGCGTGAATCGCTTTGCCCTTTTGCCACAAAGCCGGGAAGAAGCGGATCGTTTTTCGGATCAAGATCATAAAAATCGAGCCGCAAGGCCGGGTAAAGAATCAGATTTCCGCCAATCAGGCTAATCTCATCTCCGGCGAACACGCCGCCCAGCATGAAATCAGTCACAGGAAACGCACGCGCAGGAAATGTTTCCAGCGTTGGCGGTTCAACACCGTCACGCAAGCCCTTCTGCCGGGTCCAGCTGATATCGCCGCCAAAGTTCAGACGATGGCCGATGGCGCCAGTGGCAAAATCACTGCGCGCCTCGGCGGCAAGGCCAAACACCCGGTTTTCAAAGGTGTTCAGCCGTTCCCTGTCAGGGCGCGGGGTCGCGCTGACGGGAGAACGATCTTCATCGGTAAACTGGATATCCTTGCCCTGCTGCCAATATGCGGCAAGGCTGGCATAATCGATTGCGCCATCGCCCTGCCATGTCCAGTCCAGCGAGATGCGCTTGCGCTCTGACGTATCGCGCGCAGTCAGATCATCGACAATCCAGCTGGGGAACGGGCCGAACAGGAAAGCCGGCCCTTGCCCCGAAAGGATATCGGTCGACAAGCGTGATTTCAGATATTCGCCCGTCAGGCGGGCGCGGTGCCCACCGTTTGACCATACAATCTTGCCCAGCAGGGCATCAGATTTTCCATCTTGTGGGTTGGGCTTCGTGCGGGCAGCACCGATGCCGCCCACCTTGCCCTTGTTATCCAGCTCCTGAAAATCACGCCGGGTATAAGCCAGCATGGCCGACCAGTTATTGCTGAACTTCCCTGCCAGCGCGGCGGTTTCGGCAAACTCCTGATCGGATGAGGAATATTGCGAGCGGGCAAATCCGCCATAACTCTTACCCTCGTCGATCAGGTCAGCCGGGTCTGATGTGGTAAAGCTGACTACACCCGCCAGCCCGTCGCTGCCATAAAGGGCGGAAGCCGGGCCGCGCAGGATTTCAACCGATTTGACCAGACCAACATCGGTGTAGCCACCGCGCCCCGCATCCTGTGCCCCGAATGAGAACCCTTGCGGCGAGCGGATACCATCAACCTGGATAAGCACGCGGTTGCCGCCAATGCCGCGGATGTTGAAGTCCTCGTTCCCCGCGCGGCCGGTGGCGGCCAACGCAGCTCCAAAACGTGCAGGTGCCCGGCGAACCGAAACGCCCGGCTCAAATCGAACCAGATCCTTGATGTCCGTTGCCATCTGGTCAGCGATATCCTCTGCGGTGATCACCGTTACCGTTACCGGCGCGTCATCCACCTTGATCGGGGTGCGTGTTGCGGTGACGGTGATGGAATTAAGCCGATTCACCCAGAACAACCCGTCATTGTCCTGCGCCAAGGCAGGTGCGACCGGGAACAACGAGCCAGCACAGGTAAATACGACGTAGCTGGATAGCGGCAGGCGCCGTCGCCGAGGCTTTTTCTCCATCTCATATGCGTTGCTCCCCCGCGACCCTGATATAAAACTCATAAACTTCATTTTCCCTCTTGCTATTGATTGTGATTCGCAATAGCTAGCGTGTTGCAGCCTGCTTCCATTCTGTCAAGCATCGCTGCGTGGTTTGGTCGAAAGCCTTGTGTCGGCCATTTCTCCCTACCTTGGGCCGGGATACTTGGTGTTTCCCGGCCCTGTTTTGGGAAATCATCCGGGCGGATGGAGAAAGGGATTGACGGAAATGCCAGACAAATTTGCCAGAGCCGATGGCATTGCGGACAGAATGATAGTCCGGTTGTTTCGCCTGTGGTCTGCCCTCACTGAGAGGGAGGAGGAATATCTCCCCGCCATGTATGAGCTGGCATCAAGCCTGCACGTTCGCGATGAATTGCCTGTCTGCTGTGCAAGCCTTTTTGAACTTGTCGAGGGACATCTGGGCCGCAGGCTGGTCCGTGAATGTTGCTGTAGCCAGAAATTTTCTCCTGATGAGCAGGCTCTGCTGGGGGTGGTTCGATTTTGCTCGGCCATGAACGCTCCTTACACGACAAGGGATATTCCGCACGGGCTGCCAGGAGCGATAGTCTGGGCTGCCATCTCGGTGCGTGAGGCGCTAGATTTGGGTGAGGAGCCACTTGCTACAGGACGGGGATCCCGCCCCGTCCGGGCAAAAGTGTGTCCTTTCAACATTGTTTCATCCCGTCAGGGAGTGCATCATGGCTTTTGAGATGGAGACGTTCACCAGCACTCCGGATATTCGTATGGTGTCGCCGGTTCACGCACGGATCGTCAATGCGCTGCGCTATACGCATGTTGCCCGCGCCAGCAGGAGCTATTGCCATGACACACTGGCGCGCAGTCTCGGCAATGCTGGCGCGGCGTGGGGTTTTCATGTGTTCCTGGACGAAGTATTTCGCGCCTGGCCCGATCCAATCGCGCTCAATCCGCCGTGCCAGCCCCGCTTCAGTTACGATGAGATGCTGCTTGTCGACCTGTCAACGGCAGCCGCCCGAAATGATCGGGCCAGTTTTGACAAATTTTGTGAAGATATGATCGGCAAAAGTGGCCGCAATGCCATATGGCACGCTGCGCGTCGTTATATGCGTTATCTTGTCGCCCTGGTGGAGTGATCAGGAAGAAGACTGGATCACGCACACGATTATAGAGTGTGATGACAAAAAATGGGCGCCTGTTTTTGTCAAAAAATCGCATGACAACAAAAGTATAAAGGGCGGGATATGATCCTGTCATATGTCACCCCGCTCTGGTGGCGGCGCGACATTGCATTATCGCCTGCGTGACGTGTTGAAATTCAATTGGGCAGAGGGAAAGAATAAGGGCACGCCTCTTGCGAGACGCGCCCCCGTTTTACGCCCGAAAGCCTGGGTCAAGCAGCTTTCTTGCGCAAGATTTTGCGGCGTCCAAGAACGGCCAGAGCAGCAGCACCGAACAGAATTGTCATGGGAGGTGCAGGCACCTGCGTTCCACTTGACGAGCCGGTGCTTCCTGAAGACCCTGAACTGCCCGATGATCCTGAGCTGCCAGAGGTTGAAGAACTGCCTGACGACGAAGAGCTTGAGGAGCTTGAAGAACTCGACGACGACGAACTGCTGGTCGAACTGGTCATATTGCCGGAACTGGAAGAGCTGGTCGAAATGCCTCCTGAACCGGATGATGACGAGCTGGACGATGAAGAGCCGGAGGATGAGCCGGTGCTGGTCCAGCCAGAAGTGCTGCCGCCACCCGAAGATGAACCGGAAGAACTCGAAGATGAGCTGCCTGATGAGGACGAGCTGCCTGATGATCCGCCAGAGCCACCGCTCCCGCCACTGCTCGACGAACTGGAAGAACTGCCCGAAGAGGATGAACTGGATGAACCGCCACTGGTCCAGCCGGAGCTGCCGCCACCTGAAGAGGAGCCGGAAGAGCTGGATGATGAACTGGAGGAACTTGATGAGGAACTTCCGGAAGAAGAACCACTGCCACCCGATGAACCGTGCCCGCCAGATGAACCATGCCCGCCGGACGAGCCGTGCCCACCCGATGAACCGTGCCCGCCGGACGAGCCATGCCCACCCGATGAACCATGCCCACCAGATGAACCGTGTCCGCCGGACGAGCCGTGCCCGCCAGATGAACCGTGTCCACCCGATGAACCATGTCCGCCGGACGAGCCATGCCCACCGGAACTGCCCGATCCGCCGGAGCTGGAAGAGGAGCTCGAACTGGAGGATGAGCTTGAGCTGGAACTGGAAGAGGAACTCGAACTACCACCCGATGTGGAGCTGACATTTCCTGAGCTGGAGCTGACATTGCCGGAACTGCTCGACACGCCGCCCGTGCTGGTTGAGGTGGATACACCGCCTGTGCTGGTCGATGTCGAGACTCCACCCGTGGATGTTGAAACACCGCCGGTTGTCGTGCTCGTGCTGCTGCCACCACTTCCGCCACTGCTATTATTAATGTCGATATTGATATTGATACC
>JBKEEC010000045.1:0-7817 GCA_047975785.1 Sphingomonadaceae bacterium
AGTGTTCTTTTGGACGAAGCAGCACCGGACCGTGACTGATCAGCGCAATGCCGCCCAAAGGGGCCAGACATTTCACTCTCACATTTGCCAGAGCCAGAGGCCTGCCTTGGTCGCTGACCAGCAGGTAATGTGACCGTGCCTGGATGCGCCGCGCGGCACAATCGGCATAGGCCGGATATTGTCGCCAGCTTCCACCGCCATGCGCAGACAATATGACAGAGGCATGTTCCGGAGGTATGCTTTCCAAAGTAAGGCAAGGCGGTGCATTCATAAGTTCGCCTTGAATTACATGGTGTTAAATAAAATTCAATGTCAGCTTTCAGACCATTCCATCTTTTTTCCTGCTCCTGTAGGGGGCAAAAAAACACCCTGCCAGAATGGTGAGAATATGCTGATGACCCTGCCTGTTTCCGTCACTTGTGATATCTCGGTAATTATAGTCAGCTATAATACCAGAGACATGACGCTGGCCTGCGTAGAGTCAGTCTATCGCCATGGCGGGCGCCTGAAAACAGAGGTGATTATTGTCGATAATTGTTCCTCTGACGGAAGCGCAGAAGCCTTGCGTGCACGCTTTCCCCAGGCAAAAGTTATCGACTCTCCGCATAATGGCGGCTTTGCCTATGGCAATGCTATCGGGTTCTCCCGGTCACAGGGCAAATATCTGCTTTTGCTCAATCCCGACACACAGATTTATGAAAGCACACTTGAAGCCGCGTTCGATCATATGGAAGCGCAGGGCAATATCGGCGTGCTTGGCCCGCGTGTCTGGCTGGATAACGGGGAACAGCAATCCAGCATTATCCGGTATCTTGATCTGACCCTGTTGTTTTTCATCATCTTTGTTCCCGGCCCATGGATGCGCAGGACATCATTGTTCGGAGATTTGCGCTATGCCACTCTTTCCCGCGATGAAACACATGATGTCGATGCCGTGGCGGGGTGCTTCATGCTTGTTCGCCGTGACATGGTCAGACAGACAGGCGGGCTGGATATACGCTTTTTCATGTATGGCGAGGAAGTCGAATGGTGCTGGCGCATTACCCGTGCCGGATGGCGCATTGTGTATTACCCTGAGGCTGAAATCCTGCATCATGGCGGAGCCAGCACGGCGCATATGCCAGAGTGGAAAGCGGTTGAAATGGCGCGCGGTCAAATCCTGTTCCTGCGCTTTACCCGCGGGCGTGTGATCGCCTGGATCGGGACGCTGCTCATGCTGCTGCGCGACCTGCTGCGTATGCCGTTTTACGTCCTGCAAACGGTGCCGGGAGGATTTCGTCCTTCTCCTGATTTCAATCCAAGGTGGGCGCGTTTGACTTTCCTCATCTGCGCTCTTGTCCGGCAACCTGCAGGACAGAACATTGAACTGCCGGTTCCGGTCGATATGGCAGGCCGGAACCCATGAAACCACGCTGGATGATCGAGTCCGCGCGCATGGCAGGACATGCTGCATTATGGTGGCCCGAACGGACGAAAATGCGGCCTGCATCTGCCGGAGCCGACAGGTTTCCCTACCGGCCATATTGTTCGTCCTCCTACTGGCGGGATATCCCTCCGATATTCATTATCGGCGCCCCTCGTTCCGGAACCAGCCTCCTTTATGAGTTGATGGTCACAAATTTCCGTTTTTCCTATATCTCCAACCTTGCCCATCGCTTTTATCTCACCCCGATTTCGGCCAGCCGGATCGGGAGGTCCGCCATTCACAAGTGGTCTGGCAATTTTACCAGCCGCTATGGCCATATCTCCGGATGGGGTGCCCCCAATGAAGGGGGCTGGATATGGCGCAGGTGGCTGGAAGATGGAGCATGGAGTGATGGCGCCAATCTGCCATCAGGGACAGGTGCCGGGCTGCAGGCGCTTGTTACCGGCCTGTCCAGCGTGCTTGATGCTCCGTTTCTCAACAAGAATACGATGCATTCCAGCCGCCTTCTGTTGCTGGACCGGATCTGGCCTGATGCACTTTTCATCGAAGTCCGGCGCGATCCGGTTGAAAATGCGCGGTCAATAATACGGGCCGAGCGTCAGGCCGGCGGTCCGGCCCGCGACCGGCAGGGCTGGTGGTCTGTCCGGCCCCTTCTGGCGAGCAAAATGGCTGGAAAATGCGCAATAGAGCGCGCATCCATGCAAGTGCTGGGGGTAACGCACGATATCGTCAGGGATATGGCTGAAATCGGGCCGGATCGGCTGATCACGATTGATTATGCCTCGCTCTGTATGGATTGCCCTCGACAGATGGAGCGTATCGGTGACTTTCTGTTCCGCAATGGGGTGATCCCTGAATATAGAAATCCGGTGCCAGATCATTTCACTGTGTCGCCTTCGTGCCCGCTGGGTGAGCGTGAGGAAAACCTTCTGTCCGAATTCCTCCATTATTATGCAGCGCAGATAACTGCTTCGTCGCCTTCTCTCGAAATTGATTTATCACCATGTTGACCCATCCCGATCCAGCCAGCGGGACATCGCACCTGCCCTTGGCGGGCTATCACGATCATATCCGCCATGATGTGCTGGACCATGTGACGGGCCATGTGACGGGCCATGTGCCGGGCCATGGGCAGGGGCATTGCGGCAATGTGCTGGATTTTGGTGGCGGCATTGGTGCCACGGCCATGTTTCTCAAGGCAATTGGTCAGGCGCATCGCGCAGGTGTAGCGGATATGGTCGCCAATGAGGGGGCGCTGCAAGGTCTTGATTTTGCGATGACGGGGAATTTGAACGACCCGGCATTTATCCATCATATTTATCAGCAGCATGGGCCATTCGATACGATTCTTGCGCTGGATATACTGGAACATTTGCTGGACCCGTGGTCTGTGGTGAGCGTGTTGCAAGAGGCACTTGTGCCGGGAGGGCGGCTCATCATCAGTGTCCCCAATGCACGCAGTTACAAGCTGGTTCTTCCGCTCCTGTTTCTCAATCGCTGGACCTATCGCGATGCCGGTATTCTGGATCGCACGCATATACGGTTCTTTGTCCGCTCAACCGCCTGCGAACTGGTGACAGACGCAGGACTGAAGGTAGAAAAAACCGCTGCATCCACTTACGGCAGCCGGATGGTTCGTCTGTTCCGTCTTTTGACATTGGGGCTACTGAACAGCTTTACTGACCGGCAATATATCGTGATTGCCCGCAAGGTATAAAATATTACCTGTCTGGATTCAGCTCCCGCCAGATTGCAGGGCAGGATCATATCGGGTGACAAAAGCTGCCAGATCCGCGTCAAGAAGCATGGGCATGGCGGCCTCAATCCTGTCCATTGGCCAATCCCACCAGCTAATGCGCTCTAGCGCAGCGATGGTGGTTTCATCAAACCGGTATCGGATGATTTTTGCCGGGTTTCCTCCGACAATAGCATAGGGCGGCACATCTTTTGTCACCACCGCGCCGGACGCTATGACAGCGCCGTTACCGATGCTCACTCCCGACAGGATCAGGGCATTCACCCCGCACCAGACATCATTGCCAATATGGATATTGCCTTTTGAGGCCGGATGACCGGTAATATGGGAAAACTCCTGATGGATAACATTGAAAGGGTAGGTGCTGACCCAGTCTGTCCGGTGCTCTCCTCCCAGCAATGCCTGAACATTGGCCGCAAAAGAGCAAAAAGCTCCGATACGAATATCTGTTTCATCGCCATAGCGCCTGATGATCAGCCCGCCATAACTGTGCCTCCCAATCTCGAATTCGGGATAGATCCGGGCAAGAGTGCGTATGGTGTCTTTATGGCCTTTCAGCCGCCGCAGTGATTTTCTGACAAGTTCCAGCATGATACTCTCTAAGGGTCCTGACCCAACGTAACCGGATTATATAAACCGGAGTGTTCTGAAGACCGGATCAGGCAAAAAACGCTGTAAAACGGGCCTCATTTCATCCGGCATACGGCGTATCTGCACTGTCCCGACAACTGTCCCGATCACTATCCCGGTCAGGAGAGTGGCCCATAGCCCACGCACTCCGTCCAGCCAGGGCATGGCCAATGCAAGGCCTGTAACCACAAAAGCCAGAAATCCCGCCAGCGGAGGAAAACCCGGCCGGCCAGAAGAAAGCCGGTTCATAATCAGCAAATCTGCCAGACATCTTGCTGCAAACACCCAGGCCGCTGCCACCAGACCATAATGCGTGATTGCCAGATACATCGCCCCGATAAAGAAGGGAATCTGCAGCGCCAATGTCATGGTAACAAGACCGGGCCTGCCGGCTGCGGTGAGCCGGGCATAGGGCACAACTGCCAAACCATTATACCAGTATCCGGCCAGCAATGCCCATGCAATCGGGGCGGCTTGTCCGGCCAGTGTTTCTCCTGCCCATAAGGCCAGAAACGGCCTGATCAGGAACAGCATACCGATAACCGGCAGGGTCGTGACTGTCAGCAATATCAAATTGGCACGCCTTGCAAGTTCGCGGCTGCCTGTTTCGTCACTGGCCGCCAGACGAGGAAAAATTGCTGTGCCAATAGCGCGCGGTAACAGTGAGGCGCGTTGAACAATCTCGAACGGCACATTGTAGACTGTAACTGCGGCAGCAGAAATCATGGCACCGATCATCAGGCGGTCCGTGCTCACCAGAATTGGCGCAAGCATGGCCGTGACTGTCACCCAGCCGCTAAAGGAGAATAAGGCCCGTGCCTCGGCAGGATCAGGATGCGGCACTGTGCCACGAAGTAATTTCTGCCAGACATGCATGAAAAACAGCCCCAGACCAATGAGGCGGGCAATGACAGCAGCCAGTATCAACCCGCCGAGATCAGGGCCAAGGATACAGGCACAGATCAGTGGCAATATCTGGAATAATGCGCTGCTGATGGTCGTCGTGACATTGACAGCGAGAAACTCCTCCCGGCCTTGCAATGCGCCGGAGCAAACCCCTGTGGCCGTTGCAACAGGCACTGCCAGCGCCAGAAGCGGTAATGAAGCCATTAATTGCTGACGCATGGAATCGTTCAGTTCGATGTGATGAACGAAATAATATCCCGCCCCGATATACAGGGCCGCAGCGCCAATCAGGCCCAGTGCACAATTGGCAAGCATTGCGGTCCAGAAAATGTCACTTCCCTTTGTGGCGCGGGGGCGGGCAGGGGATGCGGCAAGACGAGCGATCCGCCGGGCTGTCGCTCGTCCAAGCCCCATATCGAAAATACCGAAATATCCCAGAACCAGCCACACAATGGCCAGGGCACCATAGCGTTCAGGGCCTATCTGGCTGATATACAGGGGGATCGTGGCAAGGGCGAGCGCAATCGGCGCAATGGAACCTGCCAGATTATATAAAGTGTTCCTGAGCAAGACTGGCAAAAGCTTGCCACCCTATAACGGGCGGCTGGTTCCGTATTCGGTGTGATAGGAGTAATCATCTTCACTTGCCGATAGCGGTTTGTATCGGGTCAGAATGACGACTGGCTCATGACGTGCCATGGATGCAATACGGCGCAAGGAAATTCTGGCCTGCCCCAGATGTGTCCGGCCTGCCTCAACCATAAACAGCACCTGATCTGCCAGTCGCGCAATTAGCGGAGCATCTGCAAGATTGATGACAGGGGCGGAATCGAGAATAACAATATCGTATTTCTGGCGCACACTGGCGACAAAATTGACCAGCGCCTGACCCGATAGGATTTCTGCCGGATTGGGCGGAATTTTGCCCATTGGCAAAATGTCCAGACCATCGGAAACCGTGATAATTGGCAATTCGGTGTCCGGGCACGGATATAGCAGGATATCCGCAAAGCCTGTATCAACCATACCGGCATTAAAGTGATGCGCAATCGCGGGTTTGCGCAGGTCTGCATCCACCAGCACGGTTTTGCGGCCACTGCGGGCGAAATTACAGGCGAGTGCGATTGAAGTCGTGCTCTTGCCCTCGGAAGGAGCGCTGCTGGTGGCGTGAACGATCATCGCGCCATCCGTTTTTGCCTGGCTGAATTCAAGCAAGGCCCGGATAGTTGAGCAGGCTTCTGCAAGCGGGCTGTGGCGGTTTTGCAGTTCTTCGGCCACGCTGCCTGTTGTCAATGGGGTCACACCCAGCAAGGACGCACCCAGTTTGCGTTCGACATCTTCGGGAGTGCGGATACGATCGTCCAGGATTTCGCGCATTATCCCCAGACCCAGACCGGCGACTAGCCCGCCAAACAGGGCAATCAGCATGATTTTCCTGATATCGGGTGAGGAGGCACGGGAAGGGATTATGGCCGGATCAAGCCTGGTTATGATGCTGGTCGTGATGTTCGATGCCGTATTGATCTGGTTGTAACGCCCCAACAATGCCGCCAACTGGGTGCGCAAGGCCTCGGCATTTCGATCAAGCAGGCTGGCCTGCACCCTGCGCCCCTGCTCTGCCAGTGCCCGATCCGATACACGATCGAGTTCACCAGAAAGCGCTTTTTCTTCTCTGCGGGCAACAAGGTAGGTGTCATGGATAGATTGCCTGATACTGTTGGCCACAGTCGAAATCTGCTGGTTTATCTCTGAAATCCGGGCGCCTGTCTGCTCGACTTCCGGGTAGCCGGGCTGATAGCGTGTGCGCAATTCGGCCATTTGCGCCATCAGTTCTGCCCTGCGTGTCTGCAGGGTCTGAACCGTTGGATTGGCCTGCACTTCGGGCAAGGATATAGCGGATTGTTCGCGGACAATGCGCCAGCGTTGCTCCGCACTGATCCGCCTCATTTTTGCTTCGGCAAGGCCCTGATTTATGACCAGCATATCTGCTGAAGCAAGTGTAGGGGAGGCAGATGGGCTTGCGGCATTTTCCCCGCCAGCCGATATCCCTGCAGATACGCCAGATGAGATCGGGCCGGGCGGGGTAACAATCCGGTTGCGTCGGGCATATTCAATGGCCTGACGCTCTGCATCACCCAGCCTGCCCCGTGTTTCCTCTATCTGCCTTTCCAGTGCCTTGCGGGCATAGGCATTGGCCTCGATACTGCGCTGGGCATTTTCTTCCAGCAGGGCATCTGCCAGTGCGTTGGCAATTCTGGCGGACAGAACCGGATCAGGGGATGAATATGTGATCGTGATGATGCGGCTGTTCAGCGGGATATCAGTCCTGACATTGGCCATCACCGTGCTGGCAGCGGCCTGACGCCGGGTTTCGGAATCAGCCCCTGCCTGATCTGTGCCGATCAGTGCCGGGTTGCTGGCAAGTTCAAGCCTGTCCACCACACGCAAGGCAAGCGAGTGCCCTGAAATGGCAGAGCCGAGTGTGCCCAGATAGCGGGTTACTTCGCCGCCTGTGATCTGAGGATTACCAATGTCCTGTCCCTCAACAATATTGGCACCCTGCAAATCCACCTGTACGGCAGTGGTGGCCCGATAGACCGGATCTGTCAGCAAGGTCACAAGGATGCCGATAATCAGCGCAACCGCCAGTGTTCCGCCAATGGCCCATTTTTGTCGTGATAATAATTCCAGTATTGCCCCGGATGTGATGCCCGGACTGATATTTTCCGGAAAATAGAGATCGTCATAATCCCTGCCGGAATCCCTGTCAGAATACACCATTTCTGACTGCTGCGTGGCCATATGTTCAGATCCGGGTAAAAAGAGCCAGCGCGGGCACGGTCTGCACCACATCCTGCCAGAACTGCGACAGGGTCGAGATCCCCACGACAATGCGATCACGCGGATGAATCAGTGGGTCGGGCTGTGTGCCCTGACGGACTTTCCGGTAATCAAACAGGGCAATACTCATTCCCTGTTCGTCCTGCCGGAAAACCACCACCTGTTTCAGCCTGGCCACACGGGCGGGGCCTTCCGCCATGGATAATGCACTGCTGAGCCGCGCTCCCGGCTGGAATTTATACACGCCCGGCCTGGTGA
>JBKEEC010000046.1:0-3443 GCA_047975785.1 Sphingomonadaceae bacterium
CACTAGATTTCAGCATTTAGGCAACCGGAACACGCGATGCCGGTGTTCTGGAAGATCTTTATGTCGAGACAGGCGGCGTGCCTGTGCAGGCTGTGTCTCTACATGATCCTGGCTTTATCTGCTATACATCAGGAACAACCGGACGGCAGAAAGGCGCACTCCTGACCCATGGTAGTGCCCTGTATCCGGGCTATGCCAAGAATGTTGCCGAAGGGCTTACATGGCGCGATTCCATCATGGTAGCAGTGCCTTTTGTATTTACCGGTGCAGTTATCTCCTGTTTTATCCAGTTTGCTGTGGCTGCAGGCGGCACCATGGTACTTGAGACCGATTTCAACATCGAGCGTTACCTCGATACGATTCAGCGTCATAATGTATCGGCAGCAACGACCGTGCCCGTCATCTGGGAACGTCTGATGCGCTCTCCCGGATTTGCGAAAGCCAACCTGTCTTCCATGATATCTGCAGCAGCAGGCGGGGCGCCGGTCAATCTGGACATTATCGAGGCCTATCGTGCGAAGGGTATTTCGATCATTCAGGCCTATGGGTTGACAGAGGCCTCCGGCCTGGTTGCAACCATGCACAGCGAGGATGCCATCTCGCATATCGGCTGGGCAGGGCGAGCTATTGCGGGGACAGAAATTCGCATTGGCGACAGTGATTGCAAGACATTGCCTCTGGGCGAAGTCGGTGAAATTCTTGTTCGCGGGCCGCATATCATGCGCGAATACTGGCGCAAACCGGACATTACAGCCGAAACAATTGTGGATGGCTGGCTGCGTTCCGGTGATCTGGGAATGATGGATGAGGACGGGTTCGTCAAAATCATGGACCGGTCAAAGGATATGCTGATTTCCGGTGGCATCAATGTTTATCCGGCGGAAATCGAAAAAACGCTGGGCGAAATTGAGGGCGTATCGGAGTTTGTGATTATTGGCGTACCCGACAAGGATTGGGGCGAAGTGCCTATGGTTGTTGCTCATGGCAATGGGGATAGCACGGAAATATCCCGCATGATCGAACAGATCGCCGAAGGCAAACTGGCCAAGTTCAAACGGCCCAAGCATATTGTCTTTACCAGCGACCCGCTACCGCGGACCCTGTCGGGTAAGGTATCTAAACCGGCTATTCGAGAAATGTTTCCTGAAGTGCCCGAACACGCTGTTCGGTTGTTCGTCCCTGCATGACATTGACGGTGCCCCATTTCACTTCATTTTCTGGATTCAGGATCTATTGATTTGTTGCATCAGGTTTGATTGTACTTTGCACGCCTTCGGATTCAGGCTCTTCGCAGATACTGAAATACTAACATTACTAAAATCAATAGGTCCTGACTCTTGAGCATTTCCAGAAAAATCCGACAGACATTTTCGGCTTGGAAAATGCGGAAAAACAAAGGGATATAGCATTGCGGAAGATTTAACATTAAGACACAACGCTATAGAACTTGCAACCGGCGCGAGGTTGGGCAAGAGGCTAGGTCATGACTGAGCAAACACAAGACTCCGCCCTGATTGATGCTGCCCGTGTTTCAAAGGCATGGCCTTTTCAGGAGGCGCAGCGTCTGGCCAAACGCTATCCCGATGGCAAGCGGGACAAAGCGGGTGCTCTCGTTCCGGTCCTGTTTGAAACCGGCTATGGACCCAGCGGCCTGCCGCATATTGGCACTTTTCAGGAAGTGCTACGCACAACGCTGGTGCGCCGCGCCTATGAAGTGCTGACAGGCGGGCACCCCACGCGGCTGGTTGCTTTTAGCGATGATATGGACGGTCTGCGCAAGGTGCCGGACAATGTCCCCAATCAGGAGCTGTTGCAGCAGCATCTGGACAAGCCACTGACCCGCATCCCCGATCCGTTCGGCAAATATGAAAGTTTCGCCCATCACAATAATGCGATGTTGCGTGATTTTCTGGACCGGTTCGGCTTTGATTACGAATTCATGTCGGCCAGCCAGTGCTATAATTCCGGTGCATTTGATGATGCCCTGAAAAATGTTCTGCGTAACAATCAGGCGATTCTCGATATCATGTTGCCCACGCTGCGTGCTGAACGCGCGGCGACCTATTCACCCGTCATGCCGATCTCACCTGCCACCGGCCATGTGTTGCAGGTGCCGGTGGAGGTGGTGGATGCCGAGGCAGGCCTGATCCGCTTTACCGATGAGGATGGCAGCACGATCGAGCAATCGGCGCTTGGCGGCATGGCCAAGCTGCAATGGAAGGTCGATTTCGCGATGCGCTGGGTGGCGCTGGGCGTCGATTACGAGATGTACGGCAAGGATCTGACCGATACCGGCGTGCAATCGGGCAAGATTGCGCAGGTGCTGGGCGGAAGAAAGCCCGAAGGCCTGATCTACGAATTGTTCCTTGACGAGAAGGGCGAGAAGATTTCCAAGTCCAAGGGCAATGGTCTCTCGATCGAGGAATGGCTGACCTATGGCAGCGAGGATAGCCTTGGCTTTTATATTTTTCGCGAACCCAAAAGTGCCAAGCAATTGCATGTTGGCGTTATTCCGCGTGCGGTGGATGAATATTGGCAGTTCCGTGAAAATCTTGCCAGCCAGCCGCTCGACAAGCAATTGGGCAATCCGGTCTGGCATTTGCAACGTGCCAGAGGCGGGATTCACGGTAGCGAGGTTCCCGGTGCGGGAGACAGCCTGCCTGTAACCTATGGCCTGTTGCTCAATCTGGTGGGGGTGATGGGGCCTGATGCCTCGCGCGATCAGGTCTGGTCATATCTGGGCAATTATATTCACGATCCCGACCCGGCCCGACATGCTCCGCTGGATCAGCTGGTCGGCACAGCACTGGCCTTTAATCGTGACTTTGTTGCCCCGACGCTGATCAAACGTGCGCCTCAGGCCAATGAGCGGGCGGCCCTTGCTGCACTGGATGAACATCTGGCCGGCCAGAGCGAGGATGCGGACCCGTCCGATTTGCAGACACTTGTTTATGAAATTGGCAAGGATGAGCAATATGGGTTTGAAAATTTGCGCGACTGGTTCCGGGCCTTGTATGAAACCCTGCTCGGTTCTTCCCAGGGACCACGCATGGGAAGCTTCATTGCATTGTATGGCGTGGCCAATACGCGCAAGCTGATTGCTGATGCTATGGCAAAGGATTAATCCTGCTTGTCCGGCTTTTGTGTGATGATATAATGAGTTATCATGCATAAAAATAACACAGCAGGCTATCGTCATAGCCATAATTTCCTTGGCGCCAATCATGACGCCCACGCATCACGGACGCGCTGGGTGGTGTTGCTTACTGCCGTCATGATGGTGGTGGAAATCGTGGCAGGCCTGTGGACAGGGTCCATGGCCCTGCTGGCTGATGGCATCCATATGGCAACCCATGCCGGTGCGCTGGGAGTGGCCGCGCTGGCCTATGGTTTTGCAAGACGACATGCGAATAATCCCCGTTTCACATTTGGCACGGGCAAGG
>JBKEEC010000047.1:0-2813 GCA_047975785.1 Sphingomonadaceae bacterium
CCAGCCGGTTCATTGAAGAACTGCCCGTAGAACATGTAGAAATAGAAAACACGATTGGCGGAACCGGCGGAGGCTGGGGGAATTTCGGTTCCGGCTCCGGTTTTTCCATGAATGACGCAGGGGAAGATCCTTTCGCGCATGTTCAAAATGCCCGCCCCGCCCGTTCTGCCACCCGCGGCCCCGGCTGGCAGAGGGCAGTATCCGGCCCGTCGGAAACACAGCAACGGGAAACACAGCCCCGCCCTGCCCAACCCCACCAGACCCGCCCCCGCCAAATCCGGCAGCGTTCAAACAGACAGGCATCGTCTCCCCGCAGCGATATTGCCGTTGGCACGCGCGTTTTTCACGACAAATTCGGCTATGGTTTTGTTACAGGTCAGGATGGAAACACGCTCGAAATTGTTTTTGAATCGGGTGCAACCAAGCGTGTGATGGACAGTTATGTTTCCCCCGTCCCTTCGGAATAACCGGAAGAAGGCTTCATATTTTTCCGCTTGCAGCGCGATAAAAACTTTGTATGTATTACTTACAAATTTATCGAGTCTGTCTTTTACATCGGGAGAGAAGCTATCATGGCCAAGAATCTTGAAGAAGTTCTGCAGCAGCAGAACGATACGGTTTCCTTGCTGCGCAATTCACAGCTTGGTGCCTATGTTTACCCGGTCGTTGCACCGGAATTTTCCAACTGGCGTTCCGAACAATGGGCATGGCAGCATTCTGCTGTCCTGTTTGACCAGTCGCATCATATGGTAAACCTGTATATTCGCGGCAAGGATGCGCTCAAACTGCTGAGCGACACCATGATTAACAGCCCCAAAGGCTGGACAGTCAACAAGGCGAAGCAATATGTCCCGACCACGCCTTATGGCCATGTGATCGGTGATGGTATTATCTTCTGGGAAGAAGAGGAAAGCTTCACCTATGTTGGCCGCGCACCTGCCAGCAACTGGCTGCGCTATCAGGCCGAAACTGGCGGTTATGACGCTGAAATCGAACTTGATGACCGCTCCCCCATGCGCCCGATGGGCAAGCCGGTGTCGCGTAAGGAGTGGCGCTTCCAGATTCAGGGGCCAAACGCCTGGGCCGTGATTGAAAAACTCCATGGCGGCAAGCTGGAGCAGCTCAAATTCTTCAATATGAGCACAATGAACATTGCTGGCCGTCAGGTCCGCACGTTACGTCACGGCATGTCCGGCGCACCGGGTCTGGAAATCTGGGGCCCATATGAAGAGCAGGAAGAAATCCGCGCCGCTATTCTTGAAGCCGGCAAGGAATTTGGCCTGATCCCGTGCGGCAGCCGCGCCTATCCGTCCAATACGCTTGAATCAGGCTGGATTCCTTCTCCGCTTCCGGCGATCTATACTGGCGACAAGCTCAAGGGCTTCCGTGAATGGCTTGGCGCTGACAGCTATGAAGCTACCGGCTCCATCGGCGGCAGCTTTGTCGGCAACTCGATCGAGGATTACTACCTCAATCCGTGGGAACTGGGCTATGGCCCGTTCGTCAAGTTTGATCATGATTTCCATGGCCGAGAAGCCCTTGAAAAAATTGATCCGGCCAAACAGCGCAAAAAGGTTACGCTGGCATGGAACCCCGAAGATATGACCCGGATCATGTCCGGTATGTTCAACCCTGATGGCGATAACTATAAATTCTTCGATACTCCGCTCGCCAATTACGCCTCGTCCAATTATGACAAGGTGATTGATGCGGACGGCAATATTGTTGGTGTGTCCATGTTCACCGGCTATTCCTTCAATGAAAAACAGGCACTGAGCCTGGCCACCATCAATCCGGAAATCCCCGAAGGCACCGAACTGCGTGTTGTCTGGGGCGAAGAAAATGGCGGCACGAAGAAATCTACCGTGGAGCCGCATGTCCAGACAGAAGCCCGCGCGATTGTATCGCCCGTGCCCTATAGCCGCGTGGCGCGGGAATCCTATCAGGAAGGCTGGCGCACTGGTCAGTAATCATCCCTGACCGAGACATGAAACAGGCCCCGCCTTTTCCCGGAAATGGGCAGGCGGGGCTTTTTCATGCGTATTGTGATGGACCTTCATGCCAGAAGGCAGGCAGCGGCCTATAGCATCGCGAGAATAGGTTGAAACATGTGCCCGGAAAAATTCCGTAAATATCAGGATACCCGCATCGCTTGACAGAATTATACTCAATCCCGTTAATGCTGACGCATACGGGATTGGCTTCGCTCAGGCGCCGCGCGGGCTTGACCACATCCCGATGAGTCAAACTCATCAGGATGTGGTATTACAGCATTTTCCGAGCCGGAAAAGTCTGTCACCATTTTGCGAAATTGCTTTAATGATTCCTTAGGGGGTTTCCATGCAATGCTAGGAAATGCCAAAGGTCTATACCCTCCCCCGTCTGGCCATTTGGCTGGATAAAGAACAGATCGCCGCAGCTTTGCGCGGTGCTATCGTTCTCGGCTCGGCATCAGCTCTGATTCTCGCAGGCCAGTTCCTGCCCTGAAACGGGCTGGCTTATTGCGCTGCATTACCCGGCACTGGCGCACGGCCTGCCTCCATGGCCTTGAGCTGGGCAATCATCGCTCCTTGCGGCTCGCGTATCCCACCCGAAGTGGGCCGGTCGAGATCAATGATCAGCATCACCGCAATGGTAAATAATGCCAGCAGCAAATGCGAGGCCATCCGCCCCTTGCGCCCTGTCAGCGCATAGCCAAGGATGAATGCTACCACCGCCATATTGAGCATCAGGATAGACAGCACTTCGGTCGGCACATTGGCCTGACGCGCCGTGATGCGGGCCGAACCGATATCCAGCATTTCGTTGATGGA
>JBKEEC010000048.1:0-7645 GCA_047975785.1 Sphingomonadaceae bacterium
CCTGATGATCTGGCCAAAGGTCGCCGCCTACCAGCCTCACTCAAAATTTGCGACAGAACCCATTCGAGCGGAGTTACAGCGATCGGAAGCTTCGGTCGCGAGCCTTGCGAGGAAGTACGGGATCAACGAGAAGACAGTCCTGAAGTGGCGACATCGGCAATCGGTCGAAGACATGCCGATGGGGCCGAAGGAACGGCGCAACACGGTGCTTTCGCCAATGGAGGAAGCCGCGATTGTTGCTCTGCGGGTGCAAGCCCGACTTCCTCTTGACGATGTCTACATCGCCTTGAAGGACGTGATCCCTCATCTGACCCGCTCTTCCTTGCATCGCTGTCTGCAACGTCATGGCATTTCTCGCCTGCCCAAAGCCGACCGCGAGAAGCCGAAGAAGTTCAAGAAGGATGAGATCGGCTATTTGTTGATTTCCGCTGAGAAGTGACCCAGGATTACAGATAATTTTCATTGAGATTTGACCCATGTTTGAAGTGCTTCTGATCGCAAGATTGGAGGCGACATGGAGTGATTGAGATGGATTTACTGAGTGTGATCAGACGCTGGCGCTATCGCGACAAGCTGCCGATCCGGGAGATAGGGCGACGGACAGGACTGTCGCGTAACACGATCCGCAAATATCTGCGCAGCGACGTGGTGGAGCCCAGGTTCAAGGTTCCTGAGCGGCCGAGCAAGCTGGCCCCATATGCAGAGAAGCTGTCAGGCTGGTTGCGGATCGAAGCGAGCAAATCGCGCAAACAACGCCGCACGGTGAAGCAGATGCATGCGGATCTGGTAGAGCTGGGCTTTGACGGGTCTTATGGCCGCGTAGCTGCCTTTGCGCGCAAATGGAAAGCACAGTTGCAATATGAGCAGCAGACCAGCGGGCGCGGGACATTCGTGCCGCTGGTATTTGCGCCTGGTGAAGCATTCCAGTTCGACTGGAGCGAGGACTGGGCCATGATCGCTGGCGAGCGGGTCAAGTTGCAGGCTGCCCATACCAAGCTGTCGCACAGCAAAGCCTTCATTGTCAGGGCCTATCCGCTACAGACGCACGAGATGCTGTTTGATGCACTAACACAGGCGTTCCGGGTTCTGGGTGGTGTGCCGAAGCGCGGGATCTTCGACAATATGAAGACGGCTGTCGACCGGATCGGCCCAAGACACTCTGGGGGCAAGCAGCGGCAGGTCAATACCCGGTTTGCCGCGATGGCCAGTCACTATCTGTTCGAGCCTGAGTTCTGCAATCCAGCTTCGGGGTGGGAAAAGGGTCAGGTGGAGAAGAACGTTCAGGACGCCCGGCGACGGCTGTGGCAGAAGATGCCTGCCTTCCCTGACCTCGACGCACTCAATGCATGGCTGGAGGAACGCTGTATCGCGCAGTGGAACGATATCCAGCATGGCAATCTGCCCGGTACGGTCGCCGAGGTGCATGCCGCCGAGGTCGCCAGCCTGATGGAGATGGGTCGTCCCTTCGATGGCTTTGTCGAACACACCAAACGGGTGTCACCCATATGTCTGGTTCACTTTGAGCGGCATCGCTACAGTGTGCCGGCATCCTTTGCCAACCGGCCAGTATCCTTGCGGATATATCCCGACCGGATTGTTATTGCCGCCGAGGGGCAGATATTATGCGAACACCAGCGTATCATGGACCGTGCGCACCATCAGCGCGGACAGACAGTCTACGACTGGCGGCACTATCTGGCAGTGGTTCAGCGTAAACCTGGAGCATTACGCAATGGCGCACCCTTTACCGAGATGCCTGAGGCTTTCCGGCAGTTGCAGGCGCATCTGCTGAAGCACCCTGGCGGTGACAGGGAGATGGTCGATATCCTCTCGCTGGTGCTGCACCATGACGAACAGGCTGTACTCTGCGCGGTTGTGATGGCGTTGGAAGCGGGCGTTCCCACCAAAACCCATATCCTCAATCTTCTGCACCGGTTGATCGACGGCAAGCCGGTCAGTGTAGCAGCAATCGATGCGCCTCAGGCCCTGACGCTTCGCCGTGAGCCCAAGGCCAATGTGGACCGCTATGATGCCCTGCTCGGCAAGGAGGCAAGACATGCGCCATGACCCTGCCAGCGCTGCTGTGGTGGTCATGCTGCGCAGCCTCAAGATGTATGGTATGGCGCAGGCCGCCAACGACCTGATCGAACAGGGGGTTCCCGCCTTCGGGACGGCGGTTTCGATCCTGTCGGGGTTGCTGAAGGCCGAAATGGCCGAACGTGAAGTGCGATCAATCGCCTACCAGATGAAGGTTGCCCGGTTCCCGGCCTACAAGGATCTGGCGGCCTTCGACTTTTCCTCCAGCGAAGCGAATGGGGCCATGATCCGCCAGCTTCATCGCGATGACTTTATCGATGGCGCACACAATGTTGTCCTGATCGGCGGTCCTGGCACCGGCAAGACCCATATCGCCACGGCCTTGGGCGTTCAGGCGGTCGAACACACCCGCAAGAAGGTGAGGTTCTTCTCGACCGTCGATCTGGTCAATGCGCTGGAGCAGGAGAAGGTGCTGAACAAGGCTGGTCAGCTTGCCGAACGCCTGCTGCGTCTTGATCTGGTGATCCTCGATGAACTGGGATATCTGCCGTTCAGTTCGTCAGGCGGCGCGCTGCTGTTCCACCTCCTGAGCAAACTCTACGAGCGCACCAGCGTGGTCATCACCCCCAACCTCAGCTTCTCCGAATGGGCCAGCGTGTTCGGTGATGCCAAGATGACCACCGCCCTGCTCGACCGGCTAACCCATCACTGCCACATCCTCGAAACCGGAAACGACAGCTTCCGCTTCAAGGCTTCCGCCGCCAGCAGCACAACCAAAAAGGAGACCGCAAAACCCTTGACCAAACACGAAACCTGAGGGCAATAACAACCCCGTAACCCGGGTCACTTCTCGATGAAAATCCTGGGTCACTTCTCAGTGGAAATCAACAATCACACTCTAAATGCCTTGGAAACCCTCAGTTTCGTTCCTGAACATCGGCAGAAGAAGCTTCTGCATGGGCATGGGAAGGAACTGATGCCGTTTTATCAGCTTGACCAACAGGTGCCTTGCGACCCGTTTGTCCCGCTTGTTCTGAAGAATTTCCTCCAGCACGAGGCCATGCTGATCGACCGCGCGCCATAACCAGAACTTCTTGCCAGCGATCTTCACCTGCACTTCTTCCATATGCCAGATATCGCCAGGACGTGTCTGCCTGCGCCGCAAGCTGCGGGCAATGTGTGGGCCGAATTTCATGACCCAGCGACGGATGCTCTCATGATACCCATGTGCGATGGGCTTTACTCATCACACATTGGTCAAGCCCGCGCGGCACCTGAGCGTTTCAAACTGCTGATGCTTGGCTCATACCATCCCGGTTAAGTCAGACCTCAACAGAAAGCCAATGCTGTTAATGTGACAACACCCTGGCGGCACAGCACAATGTCAGCGATGCGCGCATGGATAAATCGGACGCATCCAACTTCGCCCATGCGCCGCGACAGGTCAAAAATTGCCATGCATTATACCCTCCAAATTGCCACAAAAAACAACTGGACAAAAAATATGTTTTTTGTCAGATTATATTTGATAATGGTTGACAGGATAGTCCTGCGGCACATGGGGAGGAAAAATGCGCACACCGTATCTCTTGGCAGCGTCACTGATCGCAGTGAGCGTCGCACCATCTTACGCCCAAACTGCATCGGATGCGGATCAGACACCGGTGGTGTCCAGCGAGGCTGGCCTCAATGAAATTGTGGTCACAGCTCAGCGGAAGGAGGAAAACCTCCAGCGCGCCGCGGTTGCGGTGGACGCCGTGGGAGGGGATGACATTCTCAAGGCTGGCATTTCGCAGGTCGGTCGACTGCAAGAACTGGTTCCCGCTTTGTCGATCGAGCCGACCAGTTCCGGCAATCTCATCTTCATTCGCGGCGTCGGAAACTTTAATCTGACGAACAACAGCGATCCTGCAACTGCCTTCAATTACGATGACGTTTATATTGGGCGGCCTGCGTCGAGCGAGGGCATGTTCTACGATCTCGAACGGATCGAAGTTCTCAAAGGTCCGCAAGGCACACTCTATGGTCGCAACGCAACTGCAGGGGCGATCAATGTTATTCCGATGAGGCCGAAGATTGGCGAATTCAGTGGTTACGGTGTGGTAGGATACGGTAATTACAACGCGCTGACATTGGAAAGCGCCCTGAACGTGCCACTTGGTGATGATGGCGCGATCAGGGTTTCTGGGACTTCGGTCACCCATGATGGCTATCTGACGGACGGGAGTTCGGATGAGGATACGCAGGCCTTCCGATTCCAGATGCTGGCCAACGTGACGCCGGATCTTACGGTGCGGGCCAGTTTTGATTATGCCCAGCAGGGCGGAGAAGGTCAGGGGCTGAACTACTACGGCACGACGTCTTATGATCCGACAACCGATACGTTTAGAACCACGCCGTCAGGAGTCGAACATGGCGGAATGTTCTCTCCGGAAGCGCAGCAGTATCGGACCACATTGTTCATGGGCCTACTTAATAGAAACCCCGAGCCATTGCCTCGAATGCGATACCGCAACCATCATAACTACGGCGCGCATATTAATATCGAGTGGAGTTCTGGCATAGGAGACTTCACGATTATTCCGTCGTGGCGCTATTCGAGCTATCATGACGTCATCAATCCGGCTTTTACGTCCTATGTGTACGCCGATACCGACCAGGAAAGTCTGGAGTTCAGATATGCCAGTAGGCGTGTATCGATTTTCGACATCACTGCCGGAGCGATGTACTATCGCGAGAAAATCAAGGAAGTGCAGGTTTATAATCTTCAAGCCAGCCAAGGCTTCAACAATAACACATATGAAACGACATCAAAGGCTGCTTATCTTCGTCTGACTGCTAACATCACAGATTCATTAAGGCTGGTTGGAGGTGCCCGTTACACTACTGACAAAAAAAGCGTGGATTCAACATTCACCGGTCTCAACGCAATATGTTTCGTGCCGCCAACAGGGGGGGGGTGTCCCGACGTTCCTTTCATTCCCTGGACCCGCTATCTTGAAGAGCAGCCGATCATTCCAGCGCCGAACGGTGTGGTTCCCCTCAGCCCTGTAGCGATATTGGCTCGATCGGACGCTGTGCAGAATGAATCCAAACGAAAGAACCGGGTAACGTGGCGTAGTGCGATTGAGTATGATGTTTCCGCTGACTCCTTCGCTTTTGCAAGCATCGAGACCGGATACAGGTCGGGTGGGTTCAACAGTGCCGGGATTGCTCCGTTCGATCCTGAGTTCATTACGGCTTATACGATAGGGCTAAAGAACAGGTTGTTCAATAATCGTGTCCGCCTGAACTTCGAAGGTTTCGTTTGGAAATACAAGGATCAACAACTGTCATTCGTCGGCCTTGCGCCAAGCGGCACACCTGCCAATATGACACGCAATATCGGTCAAGCGACGATGAAGGGCATTGAAGGGGACCTGTCGGTTCTCGCTACGCCCAGTACTCTGTTAAGTTCGACGGTACAGTTCCTCGACGCGAAATATGACGACTTCGTCTACCAGAGTCCGCTACAGGGAGGCAGACCATATACGGCATGCCCTATTACGACGACGACGGTCTACACCATCGATTGCACTGGATTTACAGCATACAACTCGCCGAAGTGGACGATCAATCTCAGCGCGCAGCAGACGATAAACCTTGGAGATTTCGAAATTGTGGTCGATCTTGACACCCAATATCGGTCTGGGCGTTATGTATTCTTTCAGTATGTTCCCGAACAATATACCGGCGATACTTGGCAATCCAATGCGCAGGTGAAGTTCGGACCGGTGAGCGACAAATGGTCGATTTCGGCTTATGTCCGGAATATCGAGGATGCTCAATATCAAGTCTTTACTCCGTCGCCTCCGTTTCTCTCTACGCTCAATGTTCAGTGGAACGCGCCCAGGACTTATGGGGTACGGCTGGCGGTCAACTTCTGATATTGGAGCACAAAACATGTCTTCACTAACTTCATGTGATCGTCTGGGACTTGGCTTGGTGGTTGCGGCTATGATCGCGAATTGCGCTGCGGCACCGGCTTCGGCAGAAACCTTCGTTGTTCCCCCGGTTTCCTTCGTCACGCTGGGAACGAACTCCGGGGCTCTGCCCAATCCTGACCGGATGCAGCCGGCCAATGTCTTGCTGTCGGGCGACCACGCCATTCTGATCGATGTAGGAGACGGCGCTGCGGCGCAGCTATCCAAGGTTGGTGTCTCCTTGGGGCAGGTGGATGCGGTTCTGATCAGCCATCATCATTTCGATCACACCGGGGGACTGTTCGCCTTTATGAGTCAGCGGTTTCAGGTTCTAGTTAAAGGATCCTTGCACATTTATGGCCCACCGGGGACAGAGGCGATGGTAGGCGCTTTGTGCAATGCAATCAAGGTGGGGCAACACAATTCTGACCTTATCGCTTATGGTGGGGCAACGCCGTGCACGGACGTTATTGTGACGGATTTGTCGAATGGGGGACGTTTCTCAATAGGAGACGTCAAAATTACCGTCGCTGCCAATTCCCATTACACGGCGTTTCCCAGTAAACCTCCAGCGTTGTCACTGTCCTATCGTTTCGATACCCATGAGCGATCAATTGTATACACCGGCGATACCGGGCCGAGCGCCAATATCGAAAGGCTCAGCGAAGGTGCTGATCTGCTAGTGGCTGAAATAATGGATCCGGATATCGCCATAGCCGAGATTGTGACCAAGGCACCTAATTTGCCAGAGGCGCAAAAGGTCAAAGTGGAAGCGCATTTCCGTCTTGATCATCTTTCTCCGATCGAAGTGGCAGCAATGGCCAAACGAGCCGGAGTAAAAGGACTGGTGCTTACACACAACGCGTTGGCCGATGACGATTTGCCGTCGGCACAGCAGAAGATTTCGCATATTTATGACGGCGTAGTCGTCTTTGCGAGAGATCTCGACCGCTTTTAATAGCGATCTCAAAGCCGCTCGGAGGGCGCAATGACATGGCTTCGTAACACTTGGTATCAGGCGGGGTGGGCTGACGAATTAATGGTTGGCACGCCGCTTGTTCGCACATTGCTGAACGAACCGATCTTGCTTTACAGGCAGAAAAATGGCGACGTTGCTGCGCTGCTCGACCGATGCCCTCATCGCTTCGTTCCTTTATCTGCGGGCACTATCGAAAAAGATATTGTCACATGTCCCTATCATGGCCTTGCCTTCGGTCCGAAAGGTAATTGCGTTGTCAATCCGCACGGTGCTATCACGTCAACTATGGCCGTTCGGAGCTATCCGGTATTGGAACGGCATGATGCGATCTGGATCTGGACTGGTGAAGCTGACGCTGCCGATGATACCAAGATCCCGGACCTCGCTTTTTTGAACGGGGTGCCCGAATCGGCCCAGTTCAGTATGTATATTCCCACTGCAGCAAACTACCAGCTGCTTCTTGATAATATCATGGACCTGAGCCATGCCGATTATATTCATTCGGCCACACTTGGTGGGATGATGACTGATGCGAAAATAAGCAGTCGCGAGGATGGTGACCGCATGGTTGTGGAATGGGTGGCGGATAATTGCGTGCCCGCGCCCGCGTTCGCACCGATGATACCGGTGGACAGCCGTGCGGATGTCTGGATAGACGGAAGTTGGC
>JBKEEC010000049.1:0-4063 GCA_047975785.1 Sphingomonadaceae bacterium
ACGCTTCTGAAGGCATTCCGCGAGCTTGATGCCGCACGGGACACGATGCCGAACGATCTGGGCAAGGCCCTTGGGGCCAGTGCCGCCTGCGTGACGCGGGCATCAAGCTCCAGCTTTGGGACCTTGTTTGCAACCGCATTGATGGCAGCCGGCAAGACCCTGAAAAGTCGCGAAAGCGCCGAGTGGGCAGAGCTGCCCGAACTGATCGGCGTTGCCATTGATGCGATGTCCTCGCGCGGTAAGGCGCAGCTTGGGGACAAGACCGTGCTTGATGCGCTGGCGGCGGCGCAAGCCGCAACCAGGGGATTATCTGACCCGGCGATCATGCTCCCTGCGGCACTGTCTGCCATCAGTGCCTCGGTCGTTGAATTCACCAACAAGCCCAACCGTATCGGACGGGCCCGCATTTTTGGCGACAAGACGGTCGGCATCCCCGATCCCGGCATGACGGCGATCAAGGTCATGACCGAGCTTCTGGCCGACTGACGGGAACAAGCAGGCTCAGGGCTTCCGGCCCCTTATGGGCGGGGTTTTGCAACGAACGTTATGACAATGGGAGGAAAACCTAACATGCAACTGAAGACAAAACTTTTGACAGGGATTGCCTTTGCGGTTCTGCCGGCCATGGCGCAGGCCACTGACCTTGAAGTGACCCACTGGTGGACTTCGGGCGGGGAATCCGCAGCTGTCGCCCAGTTCGCCAAGGCCTATGATGCACTGGGCGATGGCAAATGGATCGACACGGCGATTGCGGGGCAGAGCAATATGATCTCTACCGTTTCGAACCGTATTCTGGGGGGAGATCCACCTGCTGCAACACAATTCACCCGTGGCCGGGACACCGAAGAACTGATCAAGGCCGGGCTGATGCTGGACATCACGGATGTTGCAGAAGCCGAAGGCTGGGCTGATGTCGTGCGCCCGAAAAGCCTGATGGACAGTTGCAGCTATGAGGGCAAGGTTTATTGCGTGCCGGTCAATATCCATTCCTGGCAATGGATGTGGGTGTCCAACAAGGCATTCGCGGATGCCGGGCTGCCGATCCCGAAAGATATATACGAACTGATCGCCGATGCGCCCAAGCTGCGAGAGGCGGGCAAGGCCCCCTTGGTCATGGGGCTTGAGGGTTGGCAGGTCGGCGGAGCCTGGCATGTGGTTGCGGTGGATGTTGCGGGGCCGGAAATCTGGACCAAACTTCACACGGAAAATGACCCCGAACTGGTAAAGGGTCCCGAAATGCGCAAGGCGTTCGAACTTTTCGACCAGATGCGCCAGATAGCAACAGATTCGAATATCATTCAATGGAATGATGGCATCAACAAACTGATCCGCGGCGAGGGCGCCGCCCAGATACTGGGCGATTATGCCAAGGGTGAATTCGTGGCCGCCAATCAAAAACCGGGCGAGGATTTTGATTGCATTCTTGGGCTTGGCATTCGCGACATCATGACTGTCGGTGGCGATGCCTTCTATTTCCCGAAAAATGACGATCCCAAGATCGAGGCATCGCAGAAACGGCTTGCCGCCCTGATGATGTCACCCGAGGCTCAGGTCGCTTTCAACAGCTTCAAGGGCTCCACTCCGGTTCGGGGCGATGTCGACCTGAACTCGGTGGACGAATGCATGGCCAAGGGACTGAAGGTGCTTGATGAAGGCAAGACGGTTCTGGACCGCAGCGATCTGCTGTCACCCGATACCCGGAACCAACTGCGCGATGTGCTGATGGAGTTCTGGACCGATCACAGCATTACTGTTGACGATCTGATCAAACGCTACGCTGCCGTCACCGCCGCAGCGTATTAAGCCAGCACAAACAAAAACGGCCCTGCCGAGGCATGCTGCCTTCGGCAGGGCCGAACAGTCCGCCTCGTTTCGAGGTAAGATCAAGGGGGGAAAGCCATGACAACAGGACGACCCGGAATATTCAAAAATCCCAGTGCCAAGCTTGCCAGCATTCCGATGGTTTTGACAGTGCTTGTCGTCTTTATTGGATGCTCGCTTTGGACCGTTTCCTATTCTTTCACCAATTCACGTCTGCTGCCCAATGGCGATTTTGTTGGACTGGCACAATATGAGCGGCTTTGGTCCACCAGCAGATGGCTGGTCTCGATCGAAAACCTGATGATCTTTGGCGGGCTCTACATGACGCTGGCGATTGTTCTTGGGTTCATACTGGCCGCACTTCTGGACCAGAAAATCCGCTTCGAGGATGCGTTCCGGACCGTACTGCTTTATCCTTTCGCGCTGTCTTTCATTGTGACCGGCGCGACATGGCAATGGATGCTGAACCCGGATTTCGGCCTGCAAAAAATTGTCCGCGATCTGGGCTTTGAAAGCTTCACATTCAACCCGCTCTTCAATCCTGAAATTGCCATTTATGGTGTTCTGCTGGCCGCGCTTTGGCACGGAACAGGGCTGATCATGGTGCTGATGCTGGCGGGTTTGCGCAGCGTCGATGAAGATATCTGGAAGGCGACCCGCGTCGATGGTGTGCCGGCATGGCGGACCTATCTGTTCGTTGTCATTCCGATCATGCGACCGGTCTTTGTGACCGCAATCGTGTTGCTCGCCACACAGATTTTGAAGGTCTACGACCTTGTGGTCGCCCAGACAGCAGGCGGGCCGGGCATCGCAACCGAAGTTCCGGCGAAATATGTCTATGACAATATGTTCAACAACCAGAATATCGGTCAGGCCTTTGCTGCCTCTACCATGATGCTTCTCATGGTCATGGTGATCCTGGTGCCCTGGATTTACACTGAATATGGCCGGGGAGGAAACCGTGGCTGATACCCTGACAATAACACCTCGTGGCCCCAAGCCCAAGCGCGTCATCAATGGTCGCAACCTGGCGATTTATACCTGCCTGACCATCGTCGCGCTTTATTATCTGGCACCGCTTTACGTGATGCTGACAACCTCGCTGAAAGACATGGACGAGGTGCGCAACACCAATATCTTCGCCCTCCCGCGCCAGATCACCATAGAGCCCTGGATCAAGGCATGGTCCTCGGCCTGCACCGGGCTTAGCTGTGAAGGCCTGTCGCCCGGTTTCTGGAACTCGATCATCATTCTGGTGCCGTCAGTCGTGCTGTCGATCGCCATGGCCTCGGTCAATGGCTATGCGCTGGTCAATTGGGGGTTTCGCAGCTCGAATTTCTTGTTCACCGTTTTGCTGCTGGGCGCCTTCATTCCCTATCAGGTGATGCTTTATCCGATTGTGATCATTCTGCGGGAAATGGGCATATACCCCTCCCTCCTGGGCCTGATACTGGTGCATACGGTTTTCGGAATGCCAATCCTGACACTGCTGTTCCGCAACTACTTTGCATCTCTTCCAGTTGATCTGTTCAATGCTGCGCGGGTCGATGGTGCCGGGTTCTGGGGTATTTTCCTGCAAATCATGTTGCCCATGTCCCTGCCGATTTTTGTGGTGGCGATGATCATCCAGCTGACCGGCATCTGGAACGACTTCCTGTTCGGCGTCACCTATACGAAATCGTCCAGCTATCCGATGACCGTGCAACTGAACAACATCGTCAACTCGACCTTCGGCGAGAAGGAATACAACGTCAACATGGCTGCAACCATCCTGACCGGCCTGCTGCCCCTGGTCGTTTACTTCCTGTCGGGAAAACTCTTTGTGCGCGGTATCGCTGCCGGCGCCGTGAAAGGATAAGCCATGTCTTCCACGATTACCGTCAAGGACCTCAAGCTCAGCTTCGGAGCCGTCGATGTTCTCAAGAACCTGAATATGCATGTGGAAAGCGGCGAGTTTATCGTCCTGCTGGGTTCTTCAGGCTGCGGGAAGTCCACGCTGCTCAACTGCATCGCTGGCCTTTTGGAGCCAACGGATGGCCAGCTGTTCTTCGATGACGACAATGTCACCTGGAAGGAACCAGCCGAGCGCGGCATTGGCATGGTGTTTCAATCCTACGCTCTTTACCCGCAGATGACGGTTCGAAAGAACATCACCTTTGGGCTGCGCAATCTGAAGCTGAGCGCGCAGGAAACCGAAGCGCGTGTTGCACGGGTCGCGGCCCTTTTGCACATTGAGAACCTG
>JBKEEC010000050.1:0-14880 GCA_047975785.1 Sphingomonadaceae bacterium
GGCGGAATTTCCACGAACATGTGGACGTGGTCACATGACAGCGCGCCTCTGATAATCGTCACACCCATTTCCGCGCTTACCTGCCGAATGATTTCGCGTACCCGCAAGCGGACCTGACCACGTAGCACCTTGAACCGGTATTTCGGTGACCAGACGAGATGGTAGCGATGATGAAACCTTGTATGACAGCCGCTTTTGTAGTGCATAGCAGTTATCCTTGGAAAAGTGAGACTTCACGCCATTCGGCGGTCTCACTTTTCCAAGGATAACTGCTATCACCCGAGTCTACGGCTAAAGCCAGTATCCGGCTGAAAGCCGGAGGGTTGTATCCTCAAAAGGGACACTTAATATAATATGAGACGTTTCGTATTCAATATGCTATAGCCTGCTTTTCATTGATATTTCACTAAGAAGTAAAAAGTGAGATGTGTCGTAGAACAACATTTCCACTGGGAGAAGCGGATGACTAAATTTACCTTGGATCGCAGGCAAGTTCTGATCGGCAGTACGGCAACCTTGGCCGGAGCGGCATTCACCACTAGCCTAAAAGCAGGTGCAAACGAGCTCCCGAACATCATCTTTATCATGGCAGACGATCTCGGTTACGCGGACTTGGGCTGCACCGGCTCGCGTATGAACCAGACACCGCATATCGATTCTTTGCGTCTAAACGGGATGTTCTTCCCTCAAGGGTATTCTAATAGTGCAATTTGTTCCCCCACACGCACCGCCCTGTTGACAGGTTGTTATCAGCAGCGTTTCCAAATCGGCCTGGAAGAGCCCGTGGGGCCGGGCCTGCCAGATGGACTAGGGGTTCCGTTCGAAAGAGAGACGCTGCCTGAATTGCTGCGTGCTCAAGGTTATGAAACCGCGCTGGTTGGTAAGTGGCACCTTGGTAACCCGCCAGTAAATAACCCCCTAAACCACGGCTACGACCATTTTTTCGGGATCATCCCCGGAGGCGTAGATTATTTTCGTCATCATGCAATTATTGGCGGGCGCAACTTGGGGGTTGGCCTGATGGAGGGTAATGAAGAGGTCCAGCGAACAGGCTACCTAACTGATGTGTTCGGCGATGAGGCCGTACGTCTGATTCGAGAGAAGTCCAAGCCCTTGTTCCTCTCACTCCACTTCACTGCACCGCATTGGCCCTGGGAAGGGTGGGAGGACGAGGAGGTTGCAAAAAAAATTAAAGATTTTCGACACTTTGACGGGGGATCGCTAGAAACCTATGCCAATATGGTGGCTGCATTAGACGACAATGTTGGCAAGGTTCTGGCAGCTCTGCGTGAAACGGGTGAGTTTGACAACACCATCGTAATTTTCACCAGCGACAATGGCGGCGAGCGCTTCAGTGACACTTGGCCTTTCATAGGAGTGAAGGGAGAACTTCTTGAAGGCGGTATCCGTGTTCCAGTGCTAATGCAGTGGCCTGACCGTATATCTGCCGGTTCAACTTCCAGCCAGGTCATCATGTCAATGGACTTCCTGCCTTCGCTGATTGCGATTGCAGGCGGACAATTGCCCGAAGCAACATATGACGGCCTCGATCTATCGAGCCACATCCTTGCTCGTACAGATGCCATACAGCGAACGCTTTTCTGGCGGTTGAAGAACGCCAATCAAGCCGCAGTACGTCACGGAGACTGGAAATACATCAAGCTTGGCAGTGCGGAGCACTTGTTCAATCTGGCTGCAGACCCCCGCGAGCGAGCTGATCGAAAGGATTCGGAACCCGTTCTTTTCCGCGAATTACGTGACCTGTGGAACTCCTGGAACGCCAAAATGCTGCCCTACCCAATTGAAAGCTACTCGCACGACAACCGCGAGTATTTTACTGACCGATATTGACCTTATGCTGGACTGAGTCCGATCCCTGCAGCGACAACCAGTCATCTGAAACTGAAGTAAATATCATTGTATCTGTGATATTGGTAGGCAGGTATATATGGTTGCAGGCAGGCAAGCGGATTTGGTTGTGCTGAGCGATGAAGATCGTTCATTTCATGAGAGCCAGGTCCGGCGATACAAGGCATCGCGTTCTTTGTCTGACCGGTGCCGGATAGTGCTGTTGTGTGCTGAGGGACTTCAAAGCAAGAAAGTCACTGCCCGTTTGGGTGTTCGGGAGCATACGGTACACAAATGACGGCGTCGGTTCGCAACTGACGGCATTGAAGGGCTGACTGATGAATTTCGTGCGGGCCGACCACGCACGGTATCAGATGAGCATGGAGGGTAACTCACGGCGGGACTCCCAAGCTGCTTATTTTATGCTTCATCGGTGCAAGTGGAAGGAGGCTTGCGATGTCAGCAGCGATAGTGGTTCGGAGGGATTTTACATCGGCGGATTTGCGCCGATTTTCCCGGCGTTGTGATGATCCGGGCCAAGTTGGGCGCGTTCTTGCTTTGGCGCTGATCCTGGACGGCGGTAGCCGCAGTGATGCGGCCCGAATGGCCGGAGTGACGCTTCAGATTGTGCGCGACGGGTGTTGCGGTTCAACGAAGGCGGCCCGGAGGGGTTGGCGACCCGCAAGTGCCTGGCCCGTCCTCGATCTTGAGCGACGAACAGCGTGTTCGCTTGGCCGAGCAGGTCGAGGCCGGGCGGATCCCCGCTGTTCATGGCGTGGTGCGCTGGCGGCTTATCGATCTGGCGCGATCGATTTGGGACGAGTTCGGCTTGTCGGTGACGCGCTTTACGCTGGGGCGCGAACTGTGGGCGATGGGCTATCGCAAGCCCACTGCTCGGTCCCGTCATCATGGCCAGAAGCCTGATGACATGGCCGATTTTATAAAAGCTTCGCAGCCCGTCTGACAAAGGTCACAGGGGGCAGCCCCAAAAGCACGCCATAGAACTGTGGTGGCAGGATGAAGCACGGATCGGCCTGCAGAGCAAGCTAACCCGACGCTGGGCCAAGTGCGGCACCCGCCCCTCAGCACCGAAAAACCAGCACCGTTCCTCGGCATGGATATTCGGCGCGATCTGCCACGCCGAGGGCAAGGCCGCTGGCATCGTCATGCCCCGCTGCAACAGCGAGGCCATGAGCATACATCTTGACAAGATCGCTTTCCACGTCGCGCCCGGTGCCCATGCGGTCATGCTGTTCGATCATGCTGGATGGCACGGATCAGCCGAACTGGTCGTGCCGCCCAACATCACCCTGATGCCGCTGCCGCCGAGGTGTCCCGAACTCAACCCGGTCGAGAATGTCTGGCTGTTCATGCGCGATAACTGGCTGTCGAACCGTATCTTCAAATCCTACGAAGACATCGTCGATCATGCCTTGGCGCATCATGTCCATCTGACTACGCCAATGGGCACATGGGTTATAATCAATGCTCGTTGGCATAAGATTGTATGTCCATCTAGTTGTTGGAGGTGGTTCGCCCTACACCCGTGATCCGAGGGTTGCTCGGGTGGGCCGAGCCGACCCTCACATGAGGAGGACAAACCATGGAACATCCTACAGTAACTCTCATCGGGATCGACGTCGCAAAAGCGCGGAATGCCATTGCCGTCGCTGATGACGGGCGCGGTAGCTGAGACCAATCGTTCGTCGATGCTGCTACCTAGAGAGTTACCTAGACGAGCAATGCAGCTAATCGCCAAGGCATAGGTTATGGTTAAATATTTAATTTCATGAAGAAAAATGGTGGGCACTCTAGGACTCGAACCTAGGGCCCGCTGATTGAGAGAAACTCAGCCCAGTCAGACATGAGGGGCCTGCGTTTGTCGAGATAGTCAGTACGCCGATAAGCAGCCTCAACCTTGTTGGCTATGGTATGTGCCAGCGCAGCCTCAGCGATTTCTCCGGGGTAATTGGTCTGTTCTGCTACCCAGTCCCGAAACGACGACCGAAAGCCGTGAACGGTATAGCCTTCACCCTTGTCGCGCAAAATCTTCAACAGGGTCATATCCGACAGTGGTCGACGAGGGTTCTGACCGGGGAAGACAAGATCACTGACGCGTGACCGGAAGGCTTGGGCACGCTGTAAAACATCAATAGCTGCACTTGAAAGCGGCACCATATGGGCATTGCCAGCCTTCATCCGTTCAGCAGGAACTGTCCAAAGCTTGTCTTTCAGGTTGATCTCATCCCAACATGCCCCGCGCACTTCACTCGATCGTCCAGCCGTGAGAATCAAGAATTCAAGCGCCAGTCGTCCGATGGATGACCTGTCCCTTAGCCAAACCATAAAAGCTGGCAAATCAGGATAGGGCATTGCCGCGAAATGCCCCTGCTTCTTGGGCTGACGAGGCAAGCCCCTGAGAACGGAGCGCATGGGCGCTTCAGTCTCACGAAAACCCTTGGCACAGGCCCAGTCAAGCACCGAGCCAATCCGCTGCCGTACACGGCGGGCCGTTTCAGGCTTGGTCAGCCAGATGGGAGCAAGAGTGTCACGTATGGCAGGTCCTTCAATCTCGGAAACCAGACTGTCACCGAGCGCGGGGAAGGCATAGGTTTCCAGCGTATTGATCCATTGCGCCTGATGCTTGCCATTTTTCCAAGCAGCCTTGTGTTCTTCATGGACAAGTTTTGCAGCATCACGGAAGGTTGGCACCTCCAGCGCCCCTTTCTTGCGCTCTGCCAGCACATCGACGCCAGACTTTATTTCCTTGCGGACAGAGCGTGCCGCATCGCGTGCCTGTGTCAAACTGACATCAGTGAGGGAGCCAAGGCCAATATCCTTGCGTTTCCCATTGGACTGGACACGGACAATCCAGCTCCCTTTGCCGTTTCCGGCAAACTTCAGGACCAGACCCTCACCATCGGAGTATCGCCCCGGTTCCTTGAGATTCCTGATTCTCAGGGCAGTCAGTTTTCCCATTTGGCATTCCTTCCAGACCCACACTCAGGCCCACACTTTGTATCAGAAGTATTGGAACATATAGAGAACTGCAGAAACAAAGAAAAGCGAAAAATCACCGCTTTTCTGAGGTTTTGTGGAGTATAATGGAATATCTGGGAAAACAAGCTGGCGGACAGGGTGGGATTCGAACCCACGGTGGGCTTGCACCCACGCCGGTTTTCAAGACCGGTGCATTCAACCGCTCTGCCACCTGTCCGCGTGTTCGCCCGTTAGATGGCCGGAGCGGATTTGTCACCCATTGAATTATAGCTGTTCGCAGTAAAATTTTTGGATATGTCCTGATCAGGACGTTTTCATTCATCTCAGGCTGTGCAAGATGCGCTACATGCGTAAAATGTTCCGGTTCAAAAACCCTCTCTCGCTGGCAAAACTGTGTTTGCCTTTATGTGCTGTCGCTATTGCGTCTGGTCTGGCGGCTCCTTCTGCGCCGGTTTCAGCACAAAGTGTCTCTTTCGATGCCTATCTTGAGCAGCTGAAATCGCGTGCGCGCTCGGAAGGAGTGAGCGAACGGACGATCCAGCGGATGACGGCAGGCCTGACCCCCAATTCGCGTGTAATAGATCTGGATCGTGGCCAGCCAGGAACACCCACACAATCGGGCTATCCGCCTATTGCCCCATATCTTGCCCGTCATGTTGATTCTGCGCGGATTCGTGGTGGGCGGAATATGCTGGCTGCCACGCGAAGCAAGGCAAGCGCAGTAGAACGCGAATATGGCGTTCCGGCGGAAATCATTATTGCCATATGGGGGCATGAAACCAATTACGGCAGCTATATGGGCGATTTTGATCTTGCAAGATCGCTGGCCACGCTTGCCTGGGAGGGACGCAGGCGGGAACTGTTTGCGACCGAATTTGTTGACCTTCTGAAAATTGCTGACCGGGGGTTTGCCCGAAGTCAGCTGACAGGGAGCTGGGCCGGAGCATTCGGTAATCCTCAATTCCTTCCCAGTATTTATTTGCGTCTGGCACAGGATGGTGACGGTGATGGACGCGCAGATATCTGGAATAGCAGGTCCGATACTCTGGCATCGATCGGAAATTATTTTCGTGATGCGGGGTGGCGCTCCGGTCAGCCATGGGGTGTAAGGGCAAGCGTGCCTTCAGGGTTTGACTGGTCCTCTGTAAAGACACAGCTTGTATCGCCGGTTTGTCCGCGTGTGCATGAGCGGCATAGCCAGTGGAAACCGGTTTCTGAATGGCGCCGTCTGGGAGTTCAGCCACTACAAAACCTGCCGGATGACACCATGACGTCACTGTTTCAACCCGATGGTCCGGGGACGCGCGCATGGCTGTTAACTTCAAATTATCGAGTTATCCTCGAATATAACTGCTCCAACTACTACGCGATGAGTGTGGGGCTACTTGCTGATGAGATTGCTCAATAATGTTTCCCGAATTGCACTGGCATCCGGATGTGCTGCCTTTTTGACCGGCTGCGGTGTGTCTGGCGGTGGTGATGCGCGCTATGTTGCGAATGCACCTGCTGTAGATAACAGTGCAGATGAAACAATGCCTTACGGACCTGCGGCAGATTATCCCATGGTGCTTGGAGATCCATATTCCGTAGATGGGGCTCTCTATACTCCGGCAGATACAATGAGCTATGATGCGGTGGGGTATGCTACTCTGGACCGGCAGGCAGAGGGTGGAGTCACCGCAGCACATAAAACCCTGCCACTTCCCAGCTATGTTGAAGTAACCGAACTGGAGAGCGGAAAAACCATTCTGGTGCGTGTAGAGCGTCGCGGCCCGATGACGGGAAAGCGTGAAATCGCCTTGTCACCGGCAGCGGCGGCACAGTTGAATATTGCAGAAGGAGGGGCCGTTCGGGTGCGCAGGGTCAATCCACCAGAGGCGGATCGTGCTGAACTGCGCAGTAGCAAAGCAGTGACACCGCGCATGGATACACCCAAAACGCTGCTGACTGTTCTTTCCCGCAAATTACCTGCCCAGGGCAGCGCGATGTTGCATAGTTCTGCGCCGCAACCTGCGCGATCGGGCGGACCTGCGATTGCGAAACCTGCGCAGGCTGTTGATGGAGGGACAAAACAGGAAGTGACTGTGCAGACTCCGCCGCGCATTGTGCACAAGCCTGGCGCGCCAGCGGCTTCATCCGGTTATGCGCTTGCGCCCCTTTCTGAACTTGCCGGCAAGGCACCAGCCCGGACAGAGTCACGGCAGACACAGCAATCACCCCAGAATCGCGAGCAGCATAGTGCGACAGGATCAGGTTTTATTGTTCAGGCTGCTGCCTTTTCCAGCAAAGCCAGCGCGGATCGGGTGGCGAGGTCACTTGGCGGAAACGTAACACGCGCAGGGCAATATTATCGTGTTCGCACGGGGCCATATGCAAGTCGTGGACAGGCCGACGCGGCACTCGCCAAGGTCAAGGCAGCAGGCTATAGCGATGCCCGTATATTGACTGCAGGATAGGCCGGCTCCCGCTGGCAGCGGGAGATGACTTGAATAGAATCCGGAAACTGGCTGTAATCCTGTGCGGGATAACTTTCCTGCCGATCAGTGCCGTGTCTGCTGTGGATGCGGCTCCGCCAGGTTCAGGCGGGCAAAATCTCGCTCCTGTTGATGCTGCTGCAATTCTGCAGGATACACCCGTTGCCTTGCTGGCCGAGTTCCCATCTGGTCAGGTGCTGGATGCGCGGGAGGCTGACCGCCGGTTTATTCCGGCATCGGTCACCAAGATCATGACAGCCTATACGGCGTTTGAACTGATGGATGCAGGAAAGCTCAGTCCTGATACACGGTTTCTGGTGGATCAGGAAACCTATGATGAATGGTATGGAACCGGATCAAACATGTTTCTGGGTAATGGTGATGTTGTTACTCTGGATATGTTGCTCCATGGCATAACTGCAATCTCGGCTAATGATGCATGCATTGTGCTGGCAAAAGGGGTGAGCGGATCGGTCGGAAAGTGGACAGACCTTATGAATGCCAATGCTCGCAAGCTTGGTATGACCAACAGCCATTTCAACTCACCCAATGGCTGGCCGGATAATGGTGCTACCTATGTTACAGCACAGGATCTTGCCTTGCTCTCCAGCGCCCTGATTGCGCGCCACCCGCAAGCCTATCATACTTATTTTGGCAATAATGGTTACAGCTATGCGGGCAGGACCATGGCCAATCATGATCCGATAACCGGTGTTGTGCCGGGGGCAGATGGCATAAAAACGGGCTTTACACGTCAGGCCGGTTATAATTTTGTTGGTTCAGCCGAAAGAGATGGACGACGGCTGATTATGGTGCTGGCCGGAATTGAAACCCCGGGTCAGAGAGAAGATGTTGCCCGCCGCTATATCGAGTGGGGTTTTGAACAGTTCCGGAATCATCGCATTTTTCCTCAGGGAGCGAAAGTCGGTCTCGCGCAGGTTCAAAACGGTGTTACTGACAGTGTGGAGTTGCGAACCTTGTATCCGGTTACGGTTTCGTCATTGCCTGATGCACCGCCGCCAGAACTGGTTATGGTCTATGATGGCCCATTGCGAGCGCCATTTCGGCAGGGGGAAACCGTTGCCCGCCTGCAGGTTTCAGTGCCTGGCATGGCGCCTTATTCCGTGCCTCTTGTAGCAGGGCAGGATGTTCCCCAAGCATCCCTGTTTGGGCGTCTGAAAAATGGCATCAGGGGAATTTTCTCGTGACCGGAGGCCGGTTCATAGTTCTGGAAGGCGGGGAAGGAGTCGGCAAATCGACACAGGCGAAACTGCTTGCAGATTCGCTGAGGCAGCAAGGCTTTTCTGTAAGGCAGACCCGTGAGCCGGGCGGAACCGAAGGTGCCGAAGCGATCAGGAAATTGCTTTTGCATCCTCCAGGCAGTGGCTGGGGTTCAAGGGCCGAGGCATTGCTGTTTGCCGCAGCGCGGGCAGATCATGTTGAAAAAGTCATTCGTCCGGCCCTGATGGGGGGCGAGTGGGTCATCTGTGACCGGTTTCTGGATTCGAGCAGGGCCTATCAGGGCGGTGCCGGCGGTGTGGATGACAGTCAGATTTTGCAACTTCACGCGATAGGAAGTGAAGATCTGCGTCCTGACCTGACAATCCTGATTGAGCTTGATCCGGCCTTGTCTGCCCGGCGTATCGCGTTGCGTGACGGAGAGAAAACGGATGCGATTGGCGGGCGGGAAGATGAGTATCATGTCGCTGTTGCTTCCAGTTTCCACCATTTTGCTGAACAGGCGCCTGATCATTATGTCCTGATTGATGGAGCGAGGCCCCCGGCTGAAATTCACGGTCTCATTATGGGGGCACTGACACCGCTTATGGATATTGTCTGATGCAGATGATTGGACATGATGCGGCGTGGCAACAATGGCGGGAGGCAATGTCAGGGGGCCGTATGGCTCATGGATGGATACTGGCTGGACGCAAGGGGCTTGGAAAGAGGCATTTTGCTGATCAGGCGGCACGTGAACTGGTTGGCGTTTCTCCTGCACTTAATGATTCTGCGGCTCATCCCGATATTCTAGTTCTTACGCATCTGCCAAAAGATGAAAAGGAGGAAAAGAAACGGGACGAGGGCAAGGATTACCAGCGCAAACGCAACATAACGATTGACCAGATCAGGGGTATGCAGCGCCGGTTGACGACAAGGCCGACTTTGGGAGACCGGCGCGTAGTGATTATTGATCCTGCCGACGACCTTGAAAATAACGCCGCCAATGCCTTGTTAAAATGCCTTGAAGAGCCACCAGCGGGCACTTTCTTTCTACTGGTTTCGCATCGTCCCGCATCTTTGCTGCCGACTATCCGCTCACGCTGCCGGATGATGCGTTTTCCGCTATTGACCGAACAAGAGATTGATACCGTGCTACAGTCCAGGGCGGCAGAGGCAGATCAGGATATGCGCGCCGCCTCAATTGCAGCGGCAGGCGGCTCTCCCGGTGTGGCGCTGGAGTTTCTCGATCAGGATCTGTGTCGGATAGATACATTGCTCAGGGAGATATCCCGGCAGAAAGACCCGCATTTTACCTTGCGCGGGCAATTGGTTGCGGAAGTGGGGCCGCGGGCAGACAGGGTGCGCATACAGGCCCTGATAGAGCTGGCTCGCGCAGTTCTTGTCAGGAAAATGCACGACATTCCGCGAGATGCGCTTCCTGATCTGGTGGACAGTTATAATGAACTGAACCGGCTGGCAGGAGAGGCTCCGATATATAATTTTGATACCGGATTGCTGGTTATGGAAATCGGCGGCTTGCTTGCCAGAACAGCTCCCTCTAGGGAGCCGGATCATGGCTGAGCCTTATTATATAACCACCGCTATTTCGTATCCCAATGGTCCGCCTCATATCGGCCATGCCTATGAAGCGATTGCAGCCGATGTCATGGCGCGATTCCAGCGTTTGCGTGGCCGTAATGTCCGCTTCCAGACCGGAACGGATGAGCACGGTCTGAAAATGGCGCAGAAAGCGCGAGAAATGGGGATTCCCCCGCGTGAACTGGCAGATCAGATGTCTGGCTATTTCACCGCCATGTGCGATGGACTGAATATTTCCTATGACCGGTTTATCCGCACAGTGGAAGATGATCACCATCGGGCCAGTCAGGCAATCTGGCAAGCGATGGAAGCCAATGACGATCTCTATCTGGACCGGTATGAAGGGTGGTATTCCGTTCGCGATGAAGCCTATTATGATGAAAGCGAACTGATAAAAAACGAGTCTGGCGAAAAGCTGTCTCCACAAGGCACGCCGGTTGAATGGACAGTAGAGGAAAGCTGGTTCTTCCGCCTGTCAAAATATCAGGAACCGCTGCTTGCCCTTTACCGGGACAACCCCGATTTTATCCAGCCCGATAGCAGACGCAATGAGATGATTGCCTTTGTGTCAGGGGGCTTGCGCGATCTGTCAGTCAGCCGCACCAGTTTTGACTGGGGGGTGAAAGTGCCCGGTGCAGATGCCCATGTGATGTATGTATGGGTGGACGCACTCACCAATTATCTGACAGGGCTTGGTTATCCTGATAATACAGAAGATTACCGCACTTTCTGGCCTGCTGACCTGCACCTGATAGGCAAGGATATTGTCCGGTTTCATACGGTATACTGGCCTGCCTTTCTGATGAGTGCGAACCTGCCATTGCCGCGCAAGGTGTTTGGCCACGGGTTTCTTCTCAACAGGGGGCAGAAGGAATCCAAATCTCTGGGTAATGTGACAGATCCTATGGCGCTGGCGCAGCATTATGGTGTTGACGTACTCCGCTATTTTCTGATGCGCGAAGTTACCTTCGGTCAGGATGGCAGCTATTCGCCTGAAGCCATTGTTCTGAAAAGCAATGCAGAGCTGGCAAACAGCTTTGGCAATCTGGCCCAGCGGGTCATGAGTTTTATCGCCAAAAACTGTGATGGTGGCTTTACGGCAGAAGCGCCGGTGCTGCCCGAAGACAAGAAATTGCGAGAACTGGTGCAATCGGCATGTGCGGTGGAATTGCCGGCAGCCTTTGAGCAACTGGCCTTTTCGCAAGGTCTTGAAAGCTGGATGAAAGCGGTGTTTGCCTGCAACGCCTATATTGATGAACAGGCTCCCTGGGCGCTGCGCAAGACAGATCCTGCGCGGATGGAGCGGGTTCTGGCAACCCTGTGTGGATGTATTCGCGATCTGGCGGTAGCCGTGTCGCCCGTTATCCCTGCGTCTTCCTCGAAAATACTGGATGCGCTGTGCATACCTTCTTCCGGGCGTGATTATCAGGCATTGGCAGAAGATCCGTCGTTGGGCGCAATCCGGGTGGACAATCCTTCACCTGTCTTTCCCCGGCTGGATATGCCGGAAGGTGAAGGGTAGGCCTCATGCCCCTGATCGATAGCCATTGCCATCTGGAATATCCGGGGCTGGTGGAGGATCGTGATGCCGTGCTTGTCAGGGCGCGCAAGGCCGGCATTGCCGGATTTCTGAATATATCAACCCGCAGGAATGAGTGGGATCAGGTTGTCGGAACAGCAGAACGGGAAAACGATGTCTGGGCCAGTATTGGCATTCATCCTCATGAGGCAGATTCTCATGCGGGTCTTTCCCATGCTGAACTGACAGACCGTTGTGCGCACCCCAAAGTGATCGGAATCGGGGAAACGGGGCTGGATTATTACTACGATAAATCGGACCGCGCCATTCAGCGGGATCTGTTCCGTCTGCATATTGCTGCGTCGCGCGAAACGGGTTTGCCGGTTATTATCCATACGCGTGATGCGGAAGATGATACGCTGGCGATCCTGTCTGATGAAATGGGCAAAGGCGCTTTTCCGGCATTGATTCATTGCTTTACTGCATCGGCAGATTTTGCCCGCTGCGCGATTGATCTGGGATTGACGATTTCCCTGTCAGGCATAGTAACTTTCAAAAATGCCCGTGATCTGCAGGAAATCGCGAAGGATCTGCCGGCAGAGCGGATACTGGTGGAAACGGATGCACCATTTCTTGCCCCTGTTCCCCATCGTGGCAAAACCTGTGAACCGGCCTATGTCGCTGATACGGCCAGTTTTCTGGCGGAATTGCGCGGGGAAAGTTTGAAAGACCTGGAGGAGCAGACGACCCGCAATTTCTTTGCCCTGTTTTCGAAGGCTGCATCTTCGCAGACAGCTTCGTGAAGCTGATCATGCTTGGCTCCGGCACATCAACCGGGGTGCCCCGTATCGGGAATGACTGGGGGCAATGCGACCCGTCCGAGCCCAAAAACCGTCGTTCGCGGGTTTCTGTTCTGGTTGAAAGTGATGAAGGAAGCCGCCTGCTGGTGGATACTTCGACCGATTTGCGTGCACAATTGCTGCGAGAAAACATTGACCGGATCGATGGCGTTTTCTGGACACATGACCATGCGGATCACTGCCATGGTATCGATGATCTGAGAGTTCTGCGCTATGGGCGTAATGCGGCTATTCCCGGATATGCCTCTGCCGAAACCGTACGGCGCCTGCGCCAGAGATTCGATTATGTCTTTGCCGGCCAGCACGGATATCCGACAATTGTTGCCCTTGATACGCTTGACCGGGTGAGAATGTGTGCAGGAATTGCGATAGAATGGTGCCAGATGCCGCATGGCCCGGCGCAAAGCACCGCTTACCGGTTTGAAGCTGATGGGAAAACCATTGGTTATGCGACAGACTTTAGCGCCACAACAAATCAGATGATACAGCTTTTTGACGGCATTGACCTGCTGGTATGTGATTGCCTGCGCCGTGAAGCGCACCCGACCCATGCCAATCTGGAAATGGCACTGGAGCTGGCTGCATCCTGCCGGGCGGGGCAAACCGTCCTGACCCATCTTGATAAGAGCATGGACTATACCACATTATGCGGAGAAGTCCCCTCAGGGGTCGTTGTCGGATATGATGGCCTGCAGATTGCGTTATGAATGAATTTTCACTGATCCACCTTATTACTTTGACCGGGTGGCTGATACTGGCTTGCAGTTCACTGGCATCTTATCAGCTAAGCTGGAAATCCGGTATACGCATGGCGTTAATCTGGGCGACTATCTTTACGGGCACTGCTCTGGTCGCCGGGCTGTTCGTCCAGTAGGAAAAATACAGGCAATAACGCTGATATTCACGGCTCATTGCGTATTTTGAGCCTGTTTCATGGCCGGTTGAAGCGAAAGTGCTTGCATTGGTGAATCAGGTGTGATTCTGTATTGTTATGGCACGCAGGAAACCTAAAGTTATTCATCGCAAGGAAAAGGTCTTTGATCTTGCGGCTTTGGGTCTGTTGCTTTTGCTCGGTGGTCTGGCTATTATTGGCCCTGCGGGTTTCTTCGCCTGGAGTGAGGCTCTGGCTGCACGCGACGCTCGTGAAACCCGGATCAAGCAGCTTGAACGGGAAATTTCCTTGCTGTCCAACCGGGTTGAACTGCTCGATCCCGATCATGCCGATCCAGATATGGTGGGGGAATTGCTGCGCAGCAATCTGAATGTTGTGCACCCTGATGAAGTGGTGCTGACTCTCCAGCCGGATACCGGACCGGAGACCCGCTGAATGTTGCAGCCGTGCTGCGGCGGACATACTTTTCCGACGTATGCATTTTGTTGCTTTTTCCGTGCTTGAATTGATTGCATCAGGGGCTTGTCTGCGCCTATAGCGGGAATGCACACATGCGTTTGCCTGTGACGCTTCAAACCTTTAAAATGTGAGGATAAGGTTTTGGCACGAGCCGCAAGATCAACAAAAAAGCCTGCCGCCAAATCGTCTGCCGGGACAAGTGACGATTTCGCTCTCCACAGCCTGCAAGAGCAGCATGAAAAATCCGGGCCCTACGCGGCCAGTACGGATGAGATGCTCAATTTTTATGAGCAGATGTTGCTCATCCGAAGGTTTGAGGAAAAAGCAGGGCAGCTTTATGGCCTTGGCCTGATTGGCGGGTTTTGTCACCTTTATATCGGCCAGGAAGCCGTTGCCGTTGGCTTGCAGTCTGCCCTCAAGGAAGGGCTGGACAGCGTTATTACGGGCTATCGGGATCATGGGCATATGCTGGCCTATGGAATTGACCCGAATGTTATTATGGCTGAACTGACCGGACGCCATGCGGGTATTTCCAAAGGCAAGGGTGGCTCGATGCACATGTTCTCGGCCGAACATAAATTCTACGGCGGTCACTGGATTGTTGGCGCTCAGGTGTCACTGGGGGGCGGTCTGGCGCTTGCCCATCAATATCGGGATGATGGTGGATTATGCCTTGCATATTTTGGCGACGGCGCCGCCAATCAGGGGCAGGTTTATGAAACATTCAACATGGCCGCATTGTGGAATCTTCCCATTGTTTTCGTGATTGAAAATAATGGATACGCCATGGGGACCGCGGTGAAGCGCGGCTCGGCAGAAACCGAATTTCACCGGCGGGGCACGGCGTTTCGCATTCCCGGTATGGATGTCAACGGAATGGATGTGCTGGCCGTGCGCGGAGCAGCGGAAATTGCCTTAGCCCATGTGCGGGACGGAAAAGGCCCGGTGTTGATGGAACTCAATACCTCTCGCTATCGCGTACATACGATCTCCGATCCGTCAAAATAC
>JBKEEC010000051.1:0-1543 GCA_047975785.1 Sphingomonadaceae bacterium
CCAAGGCCTTTGCCCTGCGGGATCGACTGATAGGCGTCAACACCCATGCCTGAAGCTTTCAGTCCAGGGCAGCACCACAGCCCTCTGTTTCTGGCCGCACCCCTGATCTTCTGTCTTGCCGAGCACAAACACCTTGAGGGCTAGCCAGTGCCATCTGACGGATCGTAACGCCCTGTTAAGGGCGACAAGGGCACACATGCAGCAACCTTTTTTACCGTAACGACGGAACGATGCCCGGTTTTGCATCCTCAATGGCCATATGCAGCGATTGCGCAATTCTTTCAGCTCGCTCAACAACGTAGGCCGCCCCTTTGGGCGGGCAAATCTCGGCAGCGGTTTCGCGGAACAGCGCCAGCCAGCGCTCGAATTCAGCCCATTCGACGGGCAGGCCGATATGTTTGGGCATCGGCGCACCGTGGTACCGGCCTGTCATCAGCGCCACCGAGGACCAGAAGGCCGTCATCTGTTCCAGATGCGGCCCCCAATCGGCAATCCGTGTGGCGAAGATCGGTCCGAGGACCGAATCCGCACGAATCCGCGCGTATAACGCATGGACCAAGTCCTTCAGAATGGCCTCATCCAACCCGGTTTCCGCCATGATCGCAGCGGTTCGTTCCGGGCGGACAGATTGGGGCTGGCTAGCCTGTATAGACATGGTGCTCTCTGGTGTGGGCCTTGATTTTGGCCGAGTTTCTGTTAATAGGTAATCTGGATGCTCCTTCAAATCAATGCCGGGACGATATGCGCATGGGCAGCGCAGAATGTCGTATTTCCACTGCAACCTTGGCGCAGGAATTCCTGCTGTCCCGGCACCACCTGAGCAGGATCATGCAGCGACGGGTACACAAGGAAATTATGGGAAACCGGCACAGTTGTGGCCGTCCTGAAGGGGTGCGGCACAGATCGGGGCAGATCCATCCCGGCGGCCCGACAAGACGGCTGGGACGGGGGCATCACGAGACTGCGACATACTGTCCTGTTCAGGACTGTCGGCTGACAGCCATACAGGCTTGTGCCAAGATGCGCTTTCCCGATGATCTAAATCAATCCATGCTTACCAACATTGCTTTACCCGCCCGTGAGGCGGCATTGATGTGCAGAAGGAAAAAAGGATGACCAGTACGCTAAGCCTCACCGAGCGCCAAGTTGGACTGGCTTTGTCCATTCTCCTCGCGCTTCTGGGACTTGTGATGGCAGCAACAGCCCGGCATGGGGTCATGGCTGTTCATGGGGCGATGGCCTTGGGGATCGGCCTCTGGCTGGCCTATGTGATGAGCGCGTCGTTTTACAATCCGGGGCCAGCTGCACACCGGATGACCCGCTATTACGACACGCCAACCCAATTCGGCATCGTGATGACCCTGATCTGGATGTTCATCGGCATGGTTGCCGGCGTCTGGGTGGCTGCCCTGCTGTATTGGCCCGAAGGCACCCCCCCCTGGCCCTGGACCAGCTTTGGCCGTCTGCGCCCTGTACACACCACCGGGATCATCTTCGGCTTCGGTGGCAACGCACTGATTGCAACGTCATTTCACGTGCTGCA
>JBKEEC010000052.1:0-16662 GCA_047975785.1 Sphingomonadaceae bacterium
CACGCCATTCGGCGGTCTCACTTTTCCAAGGATAACTGCTATCACCCGAGTCTACGCCTAAAGCCAGTATCCGGCTGAAAGCCGGAGGGTTGTATCCTCAAAAGGGACACTCAACCCCGAACGGGCCCGCCGCTTCGCTCAGGCCACCGGAACCCTGGCCAAGACCGACCGGATCGATGCAGCCATGCTCGCCCGAATGGCAGCGACCTTGCAGCCACCGGTCAGGCCCGCCAGAACCGCCGTGCAACTGCAGTTGGCAGAACTGATCAACGCCCGCGACGGCCTCGTGCGCGATCGCACCGCGATCAAGAACCGGGAGAAGAACCTCACCATTGCAGTCCTCAAACGCCAGTGCAGACAGCGCCTCGACCAGATCGTCCGCCACATCGAAGCTGTCGATACCGAAATCGCCCGGATCGTCGCCGCCGACCCATCGCTCACCAGACGGCACCAGATCCTCGTCAGCATTGATGGCGTGGGAACCCTCACCGCCAACCAGCTCATCGCCACCATGCCCGAACTCGGTAGCCTCGAAAACAGGCAGGCCGCCAGCCTCGCTGGCCTTGCCCCCGTCGTCCGCCAGTCCGGTCAATGGAAAGGAAAGAGCTTCATCCGCGGTGGGCGCGCCAGCGTACGTCAAACGCTCTACATGCCGGCCCTCGTCGCAGCGCGCTTCAACCCGGACCTCAAAGCCAAATACCAGCAACTCATCGCCACAGGAAAACCAGCCAAAATCGCCATCACCGCCGTCATGCGAAAACTCATCGTAACCGCAAACGCTCTGCTCAAAGCAGACCGCATGTGGGTCAAATCTCTCCCTTGACCATCACGGATACTGTAAAGCTATATCATGCCGATATTCTGGCAGATCCTGTTGAAAAGAACGCTTCCAGCGCGTTTTCCCATGGGCGAATATCGATGGACTTTTCGGCCAGCCAATGATCATCGAAATAGGTCTTGCGGTAACGCTCGCCATCATCACACAGGATGGAAACGATTGATCCGGACTGGCTCTTTTCAGCCATGTCCTGAGCAATCTGAGCGCAAACCCAGATATTTGTGCCGGTTGATCCACCGCATTTCTTGCCCAGTATCCGGCTGATCACGCGTGCAGAGGCAATACTGGCAGCGTCAGGCACGGCTTCTATCCGGTCTATGACATCGGGGATAAAGGATGGCTCAACCCGCATCCGGCCAATACCTTCTATTCGCATGGGCTGGCCAGAGCCGTGTGCGTCAGTGCAGTGTGTAATCGCCCGGTCATGCCAGTGACGATGGAAGACCGATCCTTCCGGATCGGCCACGCAGATCTGCGTGGAATGGCGGTGATAGCGGGCATAACGACCGATAGTGGCCGATGTGCCTCCTGTTCCGGCACCGCATACTACCCAGCGCGGTATCGGACAGGGTTCGTGCGCCATCTGGGCGTAGATGGATTCGGCAATATTATTGTTCCCGCGCCAGTCTGTTGCCCTTTCGGCATAGGTAAACTGGTCAAGATAATGTCCCCCGCGCTCCTCCGCCAGTTGCCGCGCGGCGCCATAAACTTCGTCTCCGCTCTCCACGAAATGACAATGCCCGCCATAAAAGCTGATTGCATCAATCTTGGCCTGTGCGGTGCTTTTCGGAATGACCGCAATAAAGGGCAGGTCAAGCATTCGGGCAAAATAGGCTTCTGATACGGCGGTGGAGCCGCTTGATGCCTCGATCACCGGCCTGCCTCTGGTAATCCAGCCATTGCATAGCGCATACAGGAACAGTGACCGGGCAAGCCTGTGCTTGAGACTGCCGGTGGGGTGGCTCGATTCATCCTTCAGGTAAAGAGCGATATGGGGCAGGGCAGGCATCGGAACAGGGATAAGATGGGTATCTGCTGAACGATTGAAATCGGCTTCAATCCGCGTAATGGCCCAGTTCAGCCACTGATGGGTGTCGTCCCCGCCTTTGTCCGGCTGTCCGCCGGCTTTCGCGCTATTCACGGTAAAATCCTTCCTGTGTCGCATGGGATCACGGCATTTATGCTGACCGGATAAATTATGCGGGGCATATTTTTGCAATGCAGTTTTATGGCGGGCATTCTGGCAGGACAAGGCGCCATGTTGACTTTTGCCCGTCCCGCCATTTGCCCCTTCCGGCCATGTTCTTTGGCCGCATCTTTATTCAGAGCGTATCCGCTCTTGCCACCGGCGCTTCTGCCGCGCATAGGCAATGCCAATCTTATGGTTCCCAAGGAAGAATGATGGCCGAATCCAGAAAATCGACGGAAACGACGGGCAAGGGATCAGGTATGAATATTGACGGAAAGCTGGTGCGTGAACTGGCGGAGCTGATTGGCGAAACCGGCCTTACCGAAATCGAGGTGGAGGATGGCGACCGGAAAATCCGGGTTTCGCGCAGTGGCGGTGTTGCTGCTCCCGTTCATTATGCCTCACCTGCTCCGCTTATGGCTGCTCCTGCTGCCGCCCCCATTGCCGCCCCGCAGCCAGAAGCCGGAGCGCAGGCATCGGCTCCGGCAGCACCGGCAGGGCTGGACAATGCGCTGAAATCCCCCATGGTCGGCACAGCCTATCTGGCGGCAGAGCCGGGATCAGCTCCGTTTATTTCCGTGGGAGACAAGGTTGCCGAGGGTGATACGCTGCTGATTGTCGAGGCAATGAAGGTAATGAATCCGATCACGGCGGACAGGGGTGGCACGATTGAAGCCGTGCTGGTTGAAAATGGCCAGCCTGTCGAATTTGACCAGCCGCTTGTCGTTATCGGCTAAAGGGACGCGACATGGCCATTAAGCGGATATTGATTGCCAATCGCGGCGAAATTGCGCTGCGGATTCATCGCGCTGCCCATGAAATGGGGATAGAAACGGTTGCGGTCCACTCGACCGCCGATGCCGAGGCCATGCATGTTCGTCTGGCTGATCATGCCGTATGTATCGGGCCGCCCCCGGCTTCGGAAAGCTATCTTAATGTCGCGGCAGTGATTGCTGCTGCCGAAATTTCCGGCGCGGATGCCATCCACCCCGGATACGGCTTCCTGTCGGAAAATGCCCAGTTCGCCGAAATTGTCGAAGCGCATGATATCGCCTGGATTGGCCCCAAGCCTGAACATATCCGCACGATGGGCGACAAGGTTGAAGCCAAGCGCACGGCTGGCAAGCTGGGTCTGCCGCTGGTTCCGGGGTCTGATGGGGCCGTTACCACAGTGGAAGAAGCGCGCGCTGTGGCAGAAGAATGCGGCTATCCGGTGCTGGTCAAGGCGGCGAGCGGTGGCGGCGGACGCGGGATGAAGGTGATCCAGTCGGAAGATGAGCTGGAAACACAGATCAGTCAGGCCAGAAGCGAAGCCAAGGCCGCCTTTGGCGATGATACAGTCTATATAGAAAAATATCTCGGTAATCCGCGCCATATCGAGTTCCAGATTTTTGGCGATGGCAAGGGAGAGGCGATCCATCTTGGCGAACGGGACTGTTCGCTCCAGCGCCGCCACCAGAAAGTGCTGGAGGAAGCGCCAAGCCCGGTCATCAGTGCGCAAGAGCGGATGCGTATGGGCGGGATTGTCGCCAAAGCCATGGCCGAAATGGGCTATCGCGGGGCCGGAACCATTGAATTTCTGTGGGAAAACGGTGAATTTTACTTCATCGAAATGAATACCCGCCTGCAGGTAGAGCATCCGGTAACAGAAGCTATTACCGGCGTTGATCTGGTGCGTGAGCAAATCCGTATTGCTGATGGCAGGCCGCTATCGGTGAAGCAGGACGAGATCGAATTTCTTGGCCATGCGATAGAATGCCGGATCAATGCCGAAGATCCTTTCACCTTTGCGCCCAGCCCCGGCGAAGTGACCTATTACCATGCAGCAGGGGGGATGCATGTGCGGGTCGATTCCGGCCTTTACGCCGGATACCGGGTTCCGCCCTATTACGATTCAATGATCGCCAAGCTGATTGTTTATGGTCGCACGCGCGAAGGGTGCATTATGCGCCTGCGCCGCGCGCTGGAAGAAATGGTGATTGAAGGCGTAAAGACTTCAATCCCGCTGCACCGTGAATTGCTGCGCAATGATGATGTGCTGAACGGCGATTACTCGATCAAATGGCTTGAAGAATGGCTGGATACGCGGGCCAGTGAATAGGCGTCAGGGCTTGTGAGGATTCAACGCCTGCCTGCCGGAGCTTCGGTTATCTTCTTGCGATAGCTGCACAAATCTGTTTCCACGCAGCGCCAGCATTCGGGCGTGCGGGCCTTGCACACATAGCGTCCATGCAGGATCAGCCAGTGATGGGCATGGAGGCGGAAAGGTTGCGGAACGCGCTTTTCCAGCTTTGCCTCAACGGCTTCGGGTGTTTTACCTTTGGCAAGGCCGGTGCGATTGCACACACGGAATATATGCGTATCCACGGCAAATGTTTCTTCGCCAAACCAGCTATTGAGCACGACATTGGCAGTCTTGCGGCCAACACCGGGCAGTTTGACCAGATCATCGCGATTATCCGGCACCTGTCCGCCAAAATCGTCTATCAGCATATGTGACAGGGCGATCACATTTTTCGCCTTGGTATTGAACAGCCCTATGGTCTTGATATGCTCTTTCAGGCCATCTTCGCCCAGATCGATCATCTGCTGAGGGGTTTTGACCTCGGCAAACAGACGGCGCGTTGCCTTGTTTACTCCCACATCTGTTGCCTGAGCCGAAAGCGCCACTGCCACCACCAGCTGATAGGCATTGCCATATTCCAGCTCGGTTTCAGGGGCAGGATTATCTGCTGCCAGCCGCTCGAAAAAAGTGAAGATCTGATCTTTGTTCATGCGATTAATGGGCCCTGCCCTACAGGCCGAGAACCTGATTCATGGAATAGCGCCCGGCTGGCTGATCCAGCAGCCACTGTGCGGCCTTTACCGCGCCGCGGGCAAAGATCATCCGGTTTTCCGCATGATGGGACAAGGTCAGCCGCTCTTCATTTCCGGCGAGAATAACGGAATGATCCCCGGCTACAGTCCCCCCGCGAAGTGCGGCAAAGCCTATCGCGCCTTCTGCGCGCTGCCCGGTATGGCCATCGCGGCCACTTTCACGATTTTCAGCCAGTTGCACCCCCCGTCCTTGCGCCGCTGCTTCGCCCAGCAACAGGGCAGTGCCGGACGGGGCATCCACCTTCATCCGGTGGTGCATTTCAACAATTTCAATATCCCAGTCTGGCCCCAGCCGCATCGCCGCTTCCTGCACCAGATGGGCGAGCAGCGTCACCCCCAGAGAGGTGTTTCCGGTTTGCAGCACGGCAATATTGAGCGCAGCCGCGTCAATGGCTTTATGATTGTTATCATCCAGCCCTGTCGTGCCGATAACAATCGGAATTTGTGCCGCTTGTGCAGCCTCAAGATTGTCTGCCAGAGCTGCCGGGGCAGAAAAATCAACCAGAACATCGCTGTTTCTGGCCAGTGATTGCGGGTTCTCACCCTTGTCGATCCCACCGGAAACTGTGTCTCCGCCGTCTGAGATTGCCTGGGCCAGAGCCTTGCCCATGCGCCCTTCGCTTCCGATAATTCCGATTCTGGCCATTGCATCCCTTTCACTTGGCGTGCTTCATGGGGGACATGAGCCAATATCGCAATATCGTGATTCTGACCGGAGCCGGAATAAGCGCCGAAAGCGGGATCGATACTTTTCGCGGCGCGGGTGGATTGTGGGAAAACCACCGGGTTGAAGATGTCGCCACGCCCGAAGCCTTTGCCCGTGACCCCGACCTCGTCCATCGTTTTTATGATGCAAGGCGTAAGGCGATTCAGGAAAAACAGCCCAATGCCGCGCATTATGCACTTGCGCGGCTTGACCGGGAAATGGAAGGCAATGCGCTGATCGTCACCCAGAATGTGGATGATCTGCATGAACGCGCCGGTGCCCGGAATGTGCTGCATATGCATGGGGAACATCTCAGGGCATGGTGTCTTGCCTGTGACAGCCATATGGACTGGACCGGGCCATTGCTGGACCGGCCTGCCTGCCCGCAATGCGGGGCATCTGCCCTGAGGCCGGACATCGTGTGGTTTGGCGAAATGCCCTATCGTATGGATGAGATATATGCGGCGATTCGCTCTGCCGATCTGTTTGTGTCCATCGGAACATCAGGGGCAGTCTATCCCGCCGCCGGGTTCGTCCGCGATGCGCGAGAACTGGGGATAGAGACTCTGGAAATCAATCTCGAAGCCAGTCAGGGGTCGGACTGGTTTCATGAAACTCGTCTTGGCAAGGCCGGAGAACTGGTGCCTGCCTGGGTGGATGAAATTCTCGCAATGTAAAGCCGCGCCTGTCAGCCGGCTTGTGATCCGCATGTCCGGCAGGCCGGATCTGGCGGTAATGTGATAGAGCGCATGGAAGGGGCGCGCCCGTCAAGCAGGTAAAGCGTGCCCCATTGCGGATCCTCCGGCAGGCTGATTCCAGCCAGCAATAGACGCACAGCCTGCATTGCGGCGAAACTGCCTGTCCATCCGGCCATTGCGCCGAGCATTCCATCTTCTGCGCAGGTATCACATTCATCCGTGTCAAACGCATCGCCAACGAAACAGCGATAGCAGGACTGGTCCGGCAGATGCCCGGCAAAACAGGCGACCTGACCCTGAAACCGGCCCACAGCAGCAGAAAGAAGCGGGATAGCCAGCGCAACACAGTGATCGGAGACAGTCAGCCGTGTGGCGAAATTATCGCATCCATCAAGCACCAGATCAGCCCCGGCAAGGAGTGAGCCTGCATTGGCCGCATTTATTCTGGTGGCGTGTTTGTGAATGGTGATTTCCGGATCAAACTGCCTGATCCATGCAGCGGAGGCCTCAACCTTGGGTCGGCCCAGATCCTCCATCCGGTAGATTGTCTGGCGCTGCAAATTGCTGAGCGCCACATCGTCATCATCAACAAGCGTGATAGTGCCGATACCGGCCCCCGCCAGATATTGTAGTGCAGGGCAACCAATTCCGCCAAGACCAACCAGAACGACATGTTTCCCCGAAAGCGCGACCTGACCGGCCCCGCCAATTTCAGGCAGGATAATCTGGCGAGAAAAGCGTTCGAGCCTGTCGGGAGAAAGCAGCATGAACATGCTGTAGTCCTATCTCAAGCGCCCTGTCGATAGCTGTCAGATATCAGGAGCAGAACGTGACTTGTCTCACATTGGTCAAGCCCGCGCAGAGCATGATCGAAATCAACCCTGTATGCCTCCAGCATTAACAGGGCCAAGTATAATATAAGTGTGATTGCAAAGGGTATGGTGGTGTATTAGTCTGCCTTTATGAATAGAATGGCTGACTTCCCTTCATGGAATAGATGCGCTTTTCTTGATGAATTACTGAATTTCATCTCAGCAATCAGCGATACTTCAAGCCCTGATTATGTTCCAGAATCTGCGCGAATTGCCTGTTTTGATAATGATGGCACCTTGTGGTGTGAACAACCACTGCCCATTCAGGTTTATTTTGCATTTGACCGGATAAGGCAGCTCGCCGCATCGGACAGTATATTGGCGGCGCGCAAGGATGTGCAATTGCTGCTGTCAAAAGACCTTGATGGCCTGATGGCGCTGGATAAGGAAAAGCTGATCCGTCTGATCCTGCTTGCCAATCAGACCGATGATGTTGCTGATTTTCCAGCTCTTGTCCGGGAATGGTTTGCCCATGCCCGGCATCCGGCCCTTGACCGGCCTTTTTCATCACTTGCATACAGGCCGATGATAGAACTGGTCGATTATCTTCATGCGCATGATTTTCGGGTCTTTATCAATACTGCGGGCAGTGTGGAGTTTGTCCGCGCCATTTCACAGGAATTTTATGGCATCCTGCCTGAACGGGTGATCGGATCGCGTCCGGAGCTGGAAATTGCACGGGCAGATCACGGCAATATAGTCCGTCAGCAGGACCGTATTGCCTTGTATAATGACCACGCCAGCAAGATCATTTCAGCAGAAATGTTTCTGGGGCAGGCGCCTGTTGTCTGTATTGGCAATTCCGATGGCGATATTGAACTGATGCAATATGCCGCTGCAAAACATGCCCGCAGTATTTGCTCCCTGTTGCACCACACGGACGCAGAGCGCGAATATGCCTATGACGAACACGCAATTTCCGGAAAGCTGACAACAGGCATGGTTGTGGCCAGGCAGCACAAATGGCCGCTCATTGACATGAAGCAGGATTTCCGGACAGTATTTGAATAAAGCATATTCATAGCTCGTATCAGGCAGATTCTGGCCTTCGCAGATATTTCATTCGGAGATATGCGACATGCTTCCAATTCAAAATTGGCTGCCTGACGCAAGTCAATCAATTATCCCTGATCTGGTAGCCGGACTGAGCCTGTGGGCATTACTGGTTCCGCAATCCATTGCCTATGCGAAGCTGGCAGGCGCGCCCAATCTTGCCGCAGGGCTTTACTGTATCATCTTCGTGTTGCCGGTCTATGCCCTGTTTGCTTCGTCCCGTTCTCTGGTCGCGTCTCCCACTACTGCGGTTTCGGCGACTTTTGCCGGTTTCATGGCCAGTATGGCCAGCCCGCCAGAAGCAGCCCTTGCGGCTCTGGTGCTAGCAACCGCGGTTACCTATTTGCTCTTTGCCTATTTTCGCCTTGGTTTCCTGACCTATTTTATCTCCAGACCGGTAAGCGCTGGATATATGACCGGCCTGTCGCTGATTGTCATTATCGGGCAAATGCCGATCCTGTTTGGTTTTGATGCAGGTAATGGCAATGCCTTTGAGCAGGCGGTTTCGTTTGTTCAAAATCTGGACCAGACCAATTTTGCCGCGCTTGGCTTTGCAGCGGCAACCCTGATTCTGCTGGCGCTCTTGCCGCGAATATCACGCCTGATTCCAACCGGCCTTGTAGCCCTGGCTCTGGCTCTGGCAGCAAGTGTGGCGCTTGATGCCGGAGATAGTCTGGGTTTGTCTATGGTTGGTGCTCTCCCGGCGGGGGCACCGCGTCCGGCATTGCCGATGGTTTCGCTGGATGATTTTGCGATCATTATTCCCGCCGCTATTGGTCTTGTTATTCTCGCATCGGGCGAGGCCAGCGTTACGGCGCAGACCATGGCGGCCAGAGAATCGCGTCTGGTTGATATGAACCAGCAATTCCGTGCCTTTGGCATGGGAAATCTGGTGGGCGGTTTTTTTGGTGCCATTCCGGGGACCGGGGCTTCCTCTGCGACGGTGATGAATGTCAATGCCGGTGCCAGAACCCTGGTTTCGACCTTCTGGGCATCTGCAGCGACCTTGCTGACGGTCATGTTTCTGACCGGAATATTTGCCTATCTGCCTCATGCCTTTCTGGCTGCCCTTGTCGTTACTGCCGTGGCTGATTTGCTGTTCTTCCGCCAGATATGGAAAATACGCCAGTTCTCGCACGGAGAGTTCATTATCGCATCGCTGGCGATTTTTGCCGTATTGCTGTTCGGCATACTCAATGGTCTGCTGATGAGCATGATCATCAATGTGCTGTATGTTGCCTATGCCAGTGCGCGTATTGAAACGACCACGCTTGGGCAGAGCGTGGATGATCCGAACATGCTGCTGCCGCAGGACAATCCGGGAACGCGCCCCTTGCCGGATCATGTGCTGGCAGTGGGACTGCGGCGGGGAAATTTATTCTACGCCAGTGCGCCAACGGCATTTTCCCAGGTGATGAATCTGATTGTCCAGCACCCTGATGCGCGGGTGATTGTGATGTCGGTTGGCAGGATGGACCGGCTGGATTATTCGTCTCGTGAAGAATTACTGCAATTTGCAGCCACTTTGCGTCAACTTGGCAAGACTTTGCATATTACCGATGTCCATTCCACCCTGCTGCGCCGCCAGCTTGCCGATATGGCGTTTGATCCCGAATGGGTGGAAGTTACCACGAGTTGCGATCCGCAAAAGCTGTGAAGGTCAAAAGTAACGGCCCATCACCAGCCAGATGGTAGCGGCAGGGTGATGGGCCGATCTCCTCCCAGAGATTAGAGCATTTTCAGAAAAAGTTGGCAGACTTTTTCGGTTCGAAAATGTGACAAAAATAATCAGGCATTTTCAGAAAAAGTTGGCAGACTTTTTCGGTTCGAAAATGTGATAAAACAAGGGTCTGTAGCATCGCATGGATTCATAATTATCTCGCGATTATCTCGCGATGCTACAGATGCCGGATCAGGCGGCAAACTGGTTCATGGTATTGTCCTTGCCGCCCGCTTTCAGGGCTGCTTCACCGGCAAAATATTCCTTGTGGTCATCGCCAATGTCACTGCCTGCCATATTCTGGTGCTTCACACAGGCGATGCTCTGGCGGATTTCCTCGCGCTGAACATTGCGGACATAGCCGAGCATACCCTCTTCACCGAAATAGCGTTTGGCAAGGTTATCCGTGCTGAGTGCTGCGGTGTGATAGGTCGGCAGCGTGATCAGGTGATGGAAGATACCGGCTTCGCGCGCGGCATCCTTCTGGAAGGTGCGGATACGCTCATCGGCTTCCTGCGCCAGTTCGGTGCTGTCATAATCCACGCTCATCAGGCCGGAACGGTCATAGGCTGACAGGTCACGACCTTCTGCTTCCCACGCATCATAGACCTGCTGACGGAAATTCAGCGTCCAGTTGAAGCTGGGCGAGTTGTTATAGACCAGCTTGGCATTGGGAATGACCTCGCGGATGCGGCTGACCATACCGCCAATCTGGCCGATATGGGGCTTTTCTGTTTCGATCCACAGCAGATCCGCACCGTGTTGCAATGAGGTGATACAATCCAGAACGCAGCGATCCTCGCCCGTGCCTGAACGGAACTGGTAAAGATTGGATGGCAGGCGTTTGGGGGCCAGTAATTTCCCGTCGCGACTGATGAACACCTGGCCATTGCTGATTGAGGACGGGTTGACCTCATCGCAATCGAGGAAAGCGTTATACTGATCTCCGAGGTCGCCCGGAATGGTGCTGTAGGCGATTTGCTTGGTCAGGCCAGCGCCCAGTGAATCGGTGCGGGCGACGATGATTCCATCATCCACACCCATTTCGAGGAACGCATAACGGACAGCGCGGATCTTGGCGAGGAAGTCTTCATGCGGGACGGTGACCTTGCCATCCTGATGGCCGCATTGCTTTTCATCGGAAACCTGATTTTCGATCTGGATCGCGCAGGCACCAGCTTCAATCATCTTTTTGGCCAGCAGATAGGTTGCTTCCGCATTGCCAAAACCGGCATCAATATCGGCGATGATCGGCACGACATGGGTTTCATAGGTGTCGATGGCGTGCTCGATACGCTTGGCTTCCACTTCATCTCCGCGTGTATGGGCTGCATCCAGATCACGGAACATTCCGCCCAGCTCACGGGAATCGGCCTGTTTGAGGAAGGTGTAAAGCTCTTCGATCAGGGCAGGAACCGAGGTTTTTTCGTGCATGGACTGATCAGGCAGGGGGCCAAATTCACTGCGCAGTGCAGCAATCATCCAGCCGGACAGATAGAGGTAACGTCCCTTGGTGCTGCCAAAATGCTTCTTGATGGAAATCAGCTTCTGCTGGCCGATAAACCCGTGCCAGCACCCAAGAGACTGGGTGTAATGGGCCGGGTCGGCATCATAGGCAGCCATATCCTCGCGCATGATTTTTGCCGTGTAGCGGGCGATATCCAGCCCGGTGCGGAAACGGTTTTGCAGGCGCATACGGGCGGCACTGCTGGCGTCAATTTCATTCCATGCAGCACCATTACCCGAAATGAGCTTCTGGAGACTGCTGGTTTCACCCTGATAGGTCATGATCTGCATCCTGTATAAGAAAGATGCGGTTATTTTGCATGTGCGAAGAAAGAAGGGAATGGGTTTTGATGTGCAGTTGTCGAACTTTACAAAAATTTGGTGTAAAGTTGTAATATTCGAGTCGAATCATGCAGGAGCACTTCCGCCTATGGCGCGCACATCAATCTATATGGGGCCACGGCTCAAGCGGCTGCGTCGTGACCTGGGGCTGACACAGGCGGATATGGCCAGCGATCTGGATATATCGCCCTCTTATGTCGCGCTGATGGAGCGGAACCAGCGGCCCCTGACGGCTGAACTCCTGCTCCGTCTGGCCCGCACCTATCGTATTGATGTGGGCGCTCTGGCGGATGATGACCGGGATGACACTGCCGCCCGTTTGCAAGGTGTGCTGAAAGATCCGATTTTTGCCGATATTGACCTGCCTGCGCTGGATATTGCCGATATCGCGACATCTTATCCCGGCTTTGCCGAGGCGATCTTGCGCCTGCATACGGCTTTTTCGGAAGAGCAGCTTGCTCGTGCGGCTGAACGTGAAACGACCGCTCATGGTGAAGGCGGGAGCCTTGCTGACGGGGTGATGGAGGCGCGCAATTTTCTGGCTGCAAGACGCAATTGCTTTCCTGCGCTGGATGATCATGCAGGCACTATCGGCGTAGACATTCAGGGTCTGGCAGGGCTGGTGGAGCGGCTGCAAACACGTCATGAGCTGGAGGTCGCCTTTGTTGATCCCGAAATTATGCTTGGGGCGCAGCGCTGGCATGATTCGCACCGGGAGAGGCTGTTTATCTCCCAGCTGCTGGATACTGCGAGCAGGAAGTTCCAGCTTGCCCTGCAGCTCTCCCAGCTTGAAGCGCGTCGGCTGATTGATGATACGCTGTCAGAAGGCCGGTTTGAAACCGATAATGGCCGGATATTGTCCCGCCGCGGTCTGGCAAATTACTGGGCGGCGGCATTGCTGATGCCTTACCGTCCGTTTCGCAAGGCTGCGCGGCGCACACGTTATGATATCGAGGCACTGAGCAGGGAGTTTTCTGCCAGTTACGAGCAGATCGTGCATCGTCTCACGACATTGCAAATCCCCGGTGAAGAAGGCGTGCCATTCTTCTTTATCCGGCTGGATCAGGCAGGCAATGTGTCAAAACGACTGGACGGGGCCGGTTTCCCGTTTGCCCGCCATGGCGGGCGGTGCCCGTTGTGGAATGTGCATCATTGTTTTGCCCGGCCAGGGCATATCCTCACCCAGCGTCTGGAATTGCCGGATGGCCAGCGGTTTGTCTCGATCGCCCGCACCGTGACGGCTGGTGGAGGAAACTATGCTGCCCCGCGTGCAACGCGTGCCGTTGCGCTTGCCTGCACCGAGGATTACGCAGACCAGCTCGGCTATTTTGACCAGTTGCAACAGGCAGAGCCTACGCAGATTGGCGCGTCGTGTCATATGTGTCACCGCCCGCATTGCATTGCCCGCTCTGCACCTCCCATCGGGCGCGAAATCCGGCCCGATACCTATCGTGACCCTGGCACACCTTTTGCCTTTGCCGGTGATTAACCACCAGACCTGACAGGGAAAGCCTTGCCCTGACCTGCAAATCACGCCAGCCTGTATCAAACAGGGGAAGGGGTGAGAGTAGCCATTCATGCAGGCAAGAACAATCGGTTTTGTTATCGGGCTGCTGGCTTTTGCCATAACACTGGCAGTTCCTGCGCCTGCCGGGATGCCTGATCCGGCATGGCGTGTCGCAGGTCTGGTCGTCTGGATGGCGGCCTGGTGGATGACAGAAGCCGTCCCGCTTACAGCGACTGCCCTCCTGCCATTTGTTGTGCTTCCCTTTGCCGGTGTGATGGATGCGAAAAAGGCGGCCAGCGCCTATTACTCGCCTATATTATTCCTGATTCTGGGCGGTGCATTCATAGCATTGGCGATAGAGCGCACCGGGCTTCATCGCAAGCTGGCGCTCGGTATCCTGAAGCTGGTTGGCGCCCATGGCGGGCAGTCCAGGCTTCTGCTTGCTTTTATGATATCGGCTGCCCTGCTGTCGATGGTGATTTCCAACACATCAACCACACTGATTATGATGCCCATGGCCATAGCAGTCCTTGCCGGAGGCGGCAGCCCTGAAAATGACACCGAAGGCATGGCAGGAGCCTTGCCTATGGGCATTGCCTTTGCCGCATCCATTGGTGGGCTGGGCACAATTGTCGGCTCTCCCACCAATGCTATTGCGGTGGGCCTGCTCGATTCAATGATCGGGGTCACGATCAGCTTCGCCGAGTGGAGCCTTTACGGTATTCCGGTGGTTATTCTTTCAGTGCCGCTGGCAGCATGGCTGATTGCACGGGTCCAGCGTGTTCACCGCGTTTCGTTTGATCTGTCGGCTGCACGCAGCGCCATTGATGATCATAGTGCATGGACAGGCGCGCAAAAGCGGCTGATGCCCCTGATTGCCCTTACTTTCATCTTGTGGATGGCCCAGCCTGTGCTGGCTCCGCTCTTGCCTGAAGGGTCGCTGAGTGATGGCACTATTGCCGTTATCATGGCGCTGTTCCTGTTCGTTATTCCTGATGGAACGGGCCGCCCGTTGCTGATCTGGCAAGAGGCCAATCGCGCCCCCTGGGGAGTTATCATGAAGTTTTGCGGCTGTCTGGCCATGGCCGCGGGTATGGGGGATTCAGGTCTTGCGTACTGGCTGTCGCAGGCGCTGTTGCCGCTTGCGCATGTGCCATTGCTGCTGACAGCTATCGCGATTGTTGCCATGGTAATTCTGGTGACAGAATTTGCCAGCAATGTCGCAACAGCCAGCGCCATTATTCCGGTTGTTGCCAGCCTGATTGTTGCTCTGGGGGCTGACCCGGCCCTGCTGGCCATTCCGGCAGCCCTTGCAGCCAGCTGGGGGTTTATGCTGCCAGCTGGCACCGGCCCCAATGCGATAGCGTGGTCCACCGGACATATTGCCCTGCCGCGCATGGTCAGGGCGGGGTTCTGGCTTGATCTGGCAGGTATTCCTTTGATCATTGGCTCGGTATGGGTCATGGCGAGCCTGACATGATTAACCGGCGGGCAGGACATTCCCCTTCATGAGTGAAAATGCGAAGCTCACGCGCGGCTCCATAACCGGACATCTGGTGGGCCAGACGTTGCCCATGATAATCGGTGTGGGCGCGATGATGTCGATCGGGCTGGTTGATTCCTATTTCATCGGGCAATTGGGCGGTGCGCAACTGGCGGCTATTTCGTTTATTTATCCCGTAACCGGCGCGCTGGCGAGCCTGGGCGTCGGGGTTATGGTCGGGGTCAATTCGGTGGTGGCGCGGGCACTGGGTCAGGGGGATCAGGAGCGGGCAGAAAGACGCGCCAATTTCGGCATAGCATTTGCAACTGTTGTTGGCCTTGTTCTGGCCGGAGCATTGCTGCTGGCAAATGATACATTGTTCCGGCTGATGCAGGTGACACCGGATCTGATGCCTTATATCCGGGCCTATATGATCCCCTTTGCGCTTGGCTTTCCCCTCAGCCTGATGCTGATGGGCTTTAATGGCGTGCTGCGCGGGCAGGGGGAGGCACGCCGCACATCGGTTATTTCGATTACTTACGCCTCTGCCAACTGGGTGCTGGACCCTTTGCTGATTGCAGGCCATTTCGGCTTCCCTCAACTGGGTGTTGCGGGCGCTGCCTGGGCTTCGGTTGCCGGCTGGGCACTGGCCTGTGTCATGAGTGTGTGGTTGCTGAAATCCACATCGCTGCCCTTTCAACCCTCGCAGATTATGCAGTGCGATATGCGCGCGACACTGGCCCCGATTGTCAGGGTTGCCGGACCGGCGGCCCTGTCCAATGCGATCAACCCGGTTGGCCTTTCCGTGCTGACGGCCCTGATGGCCTCACAGGGGCAGGCTGCAGTTGCGGCTTTTGGCGCAGGCGGAAGGGTCCAGAGCTTTGCCGTGGTGCCCTTGCTGGGCCTGTCTGGCGCGATTGGCGCGATTGTGGGGCAGAACTGGGGTGCAGGTCTGCATGACAGGTCCCGTCGGGCGATGCAGGAAGCGGGCTGGTTCTGTGTTTTTTATGGTCTGGGTATGGCCTTGTTGCTGAGTTTTGCCGGTGAATGGTTTGGCGGTCTGTTCAGCAATGATCCGCAACTGGTGCGCAGCATCGCTACCTATCTGGGCATTTCGGCCTGGGGCTATGCAGGATACGGGCTGCTGATTACCGCCAATGGCGCGCTCAACGCTATTGGCAAGGCCAGCGCATCACTGGTGCAAAGCGTGGCTCGTGTGTTTCTGGTTATGGTGCCGCTGGCTTTTGTCCTGCGTCCCTTATGGGGTGAGGAAGGCATTTTCTATGCAGAACTGGCCGCCAATATTCTGGGCGGTGTTATTGCGGTGCTGGTTACGGCACGTTTGTTGCGCAAGCAGACTGATCATGCGGCAAGCGGGATCTGATATGCAGAGCCTTTGCCTGTGCCAACAGGCGCCCTGCCATGCCGGCATATGTTATCGGTGAGTTAACCAATTGCCGGTAATTCTCCGGCCATGATCAGGAAACGTTCAGGCAGAATGTCGCCACTCGTTCTTGCGCTTACAGCAAGCGCAATCACTATTGCTGCATGGCCGCTGGCAAGCGCATGGGCTGGCCAGCCGCAATTCTCTGTGAAAGAATCAGGGCGTTCGTTCAATACGTTACAGCAGGCTGTCGATGCTGTTGGTGATGGCCAGGGCACGGTCCTGATTGCTCCGGGAACCTATCGCGAATGTGCCGTGCAACAGGGCGGCGATGTGAGCTATGAAGCGATTCGGCCGGGGACTGCCATATTCGAGGGTGTAACCTGTGAAGGCAAGGCTGCGCTGGTGTTGCGTGGCCGTAATGCGAATATATCCGGCCTTGTCTTTCGCAAAATGGCCGTGCCGGATTTTAACGGGGCAGGCATCC
>JBKEEC010000001.1:0-1982 GCA_047975785.1 Sphingomonadaceae bacterium
AATACAAATACAAATTCAGTTTCCGAGCGGATTACCTGATCAATTCCGTCAGGGGTCTGTCCATGCCAGTCCGGCCCGGCAAGCAGATAGCGGCCCGCCTCATTTCCGGTCGACCGACTTCCGACATAAGCGAAATTATGCGTGAACATATCCACGAACTGGGCAACATAATAACGCCCGTCGCTGACTTTCGGCATGGTAAGGACAAGAGGCTCGTTCCTGAGGTCCGCGCCTAACTGGGAATAGGGCGTGTCGGAATTAGGCGTCTGGATGGCCTTGTCCTGCGGTGTGTATACGCGCGCGTCATTATGGACCCGGTTCCATGGCCCCTTATACTCCGGGCTGTCCCTGTCGACAAAATAGGTATATTGTACGCGGTAATGGTCGACCATGGGGTAGCCATAAATATAGGCCTCTATGGCAATTTTGCGCGCTTCTTCTGGAGTAAGGGACTTGGCCATGGTTGATGCTGCACTCAGCAGCAACAGCAAGACCAGAGCCAGAAAACTTCCGGCGGCGGGCAGATAACGAATTGCTCTGGTCATAACTCTCTCCTCGTGCCTCAACGGTTATTTCCCCTGAAATTGCGGTGCCCGTTTTTCAAGAAATGCAGACACGCCCTCCATCGCATCCTTGCTGCGGGCAGTGGCAGATTGCCCCAAAGCTTCTGCCTCAAGCGTTGAGGCCATATCCTGCGAGCAGGCATTACGGATTATCCTTCGCATGGTGCCGTAGGCAATTGTAGGCCCCGCAGCCAACCGCGCAGCCAGCGCTCTCGCCCCGGTCAGGAGTTCTGCGTCATCAACACATTTGTGAACAAGCCCCCATTGCATGGCCTGTTGCGCAGAAATTTTCTGACCGAGCATCATCATTTCCATTGCTCTGGGCAAGCCAATCAACCGGGGAAGCAACCAGGATGAGCCTCCGTCAGGAATCAACCCGACATGGATAAAGGCCTGCAAGAAGCAGGCGCTTTTAGCCATCACTGTGAAGTCTCCAGATAAGGCAAAACTGCATCCGACGCCGGCAGCAGCACCATTGACCGCAACAACAACCGGAATGTCCAGATGATGAAGAGTCTGGAACATGGGGTTATAATGGTGCTGCATCTGGCTGAGTACATCAACAGGCTCCGATCCCTTGCTACCATGGCCAAGGTCTGCCCCTGCACAAAAACTGCGCCCTTCCGAAGTAATCAAGAGGGATCGAGCTGGAAGGCTGGAGAGACTCTTCAAGGCCGCATGAATATCATCAGCCATATCCGGGGACATCGCATTGAGGTGCTCCGGACGGTTGAGCGTCAATGTTGCAATGCTGTCGCTCACCTCCAGCCTGACAGTTCCGAATGCTGGTGTCTTACTCATAGCAGACCCTGAGCCTATTCGGCCTCCGCCTCCGCCAGAAACTTCCGGTGGTGTCTGGCCAGACCGCACGGCTTTTCAATCATTGGCACATGACCGACATTATCGAAGATCACGAGCTTGCTTCCGGTAATATGTTCATGCTGAAATCTTGCTGCGCTGACATGCAGCAACTGGTCCTGCTCTCCCCAGAAAATGATTGTCGGCATCTGTATTTCGGGCAAGCGTTCACCAAGAGGCCTTTCCAGCGCATCGCGGATGACCTGTTCAAAGATGCTGTTGAGCAAATGTTCATATCGGCGGTGTTCGGCCAGAATGAGGTATCGGATAAAAAACGGAATCAGCGGCGGGCGGTGGATTATCAGCCGAAGAACCCTGTCCACGTCACGAGGAGACCGAACCTGGATGGGGTTTTCACCCTCTGACATCTGTTCCTGCAGCCTGCTCTGCTCCGGCCCGTCAACACCGGCATTGTTGAACAGGCTGAGAGAAGCGACCCGGTCAGGATGGTCGAGAGCAAAAGCGAGCGCAATAAACCCGCCCATGCTGTTGCCTCCAAGGTGGCAACGCTCGATCCCCATCATATCAAGGAAAGCCTTGAGCCTGACGACTTGTGCAGCA
>JBKEEC010000053.1:0-3794 GCA_047975785.1 Sphingomonadaceae bacterium
CTCCAGGGCCTCGTCGCACGCAATGCCCATACGCTCCAGCACCATGCGCGCCTGTGCCACGGGTTCTTTCAGAACCTTCCGGTAATCAATATCGACAAAGCGACTATCGGCAATGGCAGGGCGGGCCTGTTCAAACAACCGCATCCACTCAGCCAGTCGGTTGAACCAGAATTGCCCGACATCTTTGGCAGGAACATCGGATGACAGGCTGTAAAGGCTGGATTCCATGCTGATAAAGCTGGGAACAATATCCACGGGATCACGATGGGTCATAATCAGCAAGGCATCGGGGAAAGCCTCTGCGGCCAGTTTTACATAAGGCAGGTTGGACGGGCTTTTGAGGATCCACTTGCAGCCGTGGCGTTCAGGTGCCTGCCATTGCAGATATTTCAGGATCGTGATGAGATCACGGTGTCCGGCAGACTGGTCATAGCCATCAAGCCAGCGGGAAAAGGACGGCACAAAGGCCATGCCCTCAATCATGGTGGAAACGAACATCTGGCCGAGAATCAGAATCTCTTCATCAGGAGCTTCGGAATCCAGCGGGTGAATGGATGCCAGCTCGGGTGCTGCCTCCAGCCATCCCGCGATCATCGCCTCGGCATAGGCGCAGCGCTCAACCGGATTGCCCCGCTCTTCATTGGGGAAAGGCGCAAAATTCTGCGCTTCAAACCAGCGTATCGCCGTCATACCCGGCGCACTCGACAGCAGGCGGTGAAACAGCGTGCTTCCGGTGCGGGGCAGCCCAAGGATGACAGCGGCAACCTGCACTGTTTCATCCATGATTTCAGGGTGCAGCCTGATATCCTCCATCATCCGCAATCGGCTGGCCAGACCCTTAACGACAGTTTCCTGCATCGCCTCAATGCCGGCTTCGGTCAGGCGGGCCTCTGTATTGAGCGCGGCGAGATAGCGATCCATCGGCTCCAGAAACCAGAGATCACCAAAATCATCCACACCAGCGCGCTGACGCGCAGCATCCAGCAAAGCTTCTCTTTCAAGCTTGGCTCCAGACTCAGACATGGCCACAACCCTTCCATCTTCCACAATATTCGTAAATTTATTGCCATAAATAATATTTAAATACGACAAAAAATCAATATTGGAGTATAATTGCGTTGTAAAATTCGTCCGAAAATGCGCATAATCCGAAGCAGGAACAACAGAACGCAACTCTTTGGGAGTCGCTTTTGAGGAGATGCCGGATGAACCAGAACAGTCCCGACCAACCAAAACTTGCGCCAGTCTGGAGAGATTTTTGTAACAGACTTGCCGAAGCAGGCGAGGTTCTGATGCGCGATGCCGCCCCTGCAACTGCCATCGATCAGGCAGAGGGGCTGCGTTATCTCTCACGCCTGACGCGAACCGCCCTCAATATGGTGGTGGACAGTTCCGATCCCGACTTCCCACGCCTGTTCATGCTGTGTGATGACAAAATCAAGATCGGGGCAGACAATCCTGACAATCTCTATCTGCAATGCGTTGTTACAGGAGATCGCGAATATCGGATCACCGGCAAGCGCAATTCAGTGCCCTATTTTTCCATCGGCAGCAAAGCCAACCGCTATGCAATTGACGGCACCATGCTTTCAACCGGAGAGATTGAATTTGCCGATATGGAATTTGGCCCGGACGGCTCTTTTGAAGTGATTGCCAGCGCAAGGGAACACCTCGGCAACTGGCTGCCAATGACTGAGGAAACAACGCTGCTGATTGTCCGGCAGACATTTGACGACAAGAAAACGCAGATCCCAGCTGATGTCCATGTGGAGCGGATCGGATCAGGGCCAGATGTTCCCGCAGTGCTGACGCCGGAAAAAATCGAGGCGCAATTGCAGGGCGCAGCCGCCTGGGTAAACGGCACGGTCAGCACTTTTGCCGACTGGTCCGAATGGTTCAAAGGCCAGCCAAACCGGATATATGATGGCGATCAGTCTGTTTTCAGCCGTGGCGGCGGCGACCCGAATATCTGGTATGGCCATATCTATTTTGAATTGCAACCCGATGAGGCACTGGTCATTCGCGCCCATCCGCCCGAGTGCCGAATGTGGAACTTCCAGCTCGACAATTGGTGGATGGAATCGCTCGATCATGTACACCAGCAGGTCTGGCTGAACAATTCCATGGCTAAGTATGAAGAGGATGGCACCGTCATCGTGGTCTGCGCCGAAAAAGACCCTGGCTTTGGCAACTGGATTGACCTCTCCGGCCGTCTGTCAGGCACAGGCCTGTGGCGGTGGATCGGTGCCAGCCAGCACCCGGTGCCGGATGTCAGCGTGGTGAAAGTGGCCGAGCTTGCGAGCGGATAAAGGGCAGGAGGCACCATTGCCTCCCTCCCTTCCCCAGTCAAGCAGAACAGAGGCCCCGCTTACGGAGCCACCCAGTCGCCACCATTGACATCAAGCGCAGCGCCAGTGATTTCGCTGGCGTAGTCGGACAGCAGAAAATAGACCGCCTTGGCGCAATGGGCATCTGGCGGGATATGACCCACCGGAATTTCTGAACTGCGCTGGCTGGTGAAACCTTCGGCCTTGTCGCCAAGCGTATCAATATAGGCTTGCAGCGGCGCTCCCATCATCCAGCCCATCAGGGCGGTGTTGACCCGAATGCCTGTGCCGGAAAGCTCAACCGCCAGCTGCCGGGTCATCTGGTTTTGCGCCGCCTTGGCCATGGCATAGCCGCCTTCCCCAGGCATGGGCTTGCGCGTTGCTAGGGTGGAGATATTGACAATCGCCCCGACGCCCTGCTCGCGCATGCTTGGTACAACCGCCTGCGCCATGCGCACAGCACCAAGCGCGATAACATCAAAGGCGGTGCCGATCTGGCCAATATCGTGCTCATCAAGGCTGTTCCAGTCAGGGTGATAATATGCTGAATTGACAAGGCCATCAATCCGACCGTAACGCTCCTTTGCTGCTGCGGCCAGAGCCTGACATTGCGCCGCATCCGAAACATCACAGGGCACTGCAAAAGCCTCCCCGCCTTCACTTCCAATATCTCCGGCCAATGTCTCGATGGCGTCCCTGGAGCGGGCAGAGACAACAACCTTCGCGCCTTCCCGCGCAGCCCCCCGGCACATGGCCTGACCCATGCCTGGCCCTGCTCCGGTAATAATGATGACCTTGTCCTCCAGCAGCATAGTTTTTCCTCTCCCGGGATATCCCTCAATTACTCTTCTGAACCCGGCACAACTGTTACCCGGTAGAATCGCTGTTGCCATATTCGAAATATTTTATGTTTTTTTCTACGTAAAACGTCAAAATTTTTGTTAAATATCTGAAAATTTGTAAGGCCTGTGGGCATTTATCTGCATGCGGTAAGAGTGGCGACCAGGCAGATATTGGCACGAAAGCTCACGTCTGTTTTGTCATATCGGGTGGCAATTCCGCGAAATTCCTTGTTTTGGGCGAAGTAGTTTTCGACCAGATGCCGCCATTTGTACATCTCGGCATCATAAGCAATACTTGGCTTTTTTCTTTATCAACTGTTAATGAGGCACTGTGGTCCACCGTGTGTCTTGGACATGTTCTGGTTTCCCATCTTCTCAGTTCCGTTTGTAATCCGGGTTGTTCTTGCTGAGATATTTGCCCTGTGCGGCCAGTTCTGCATCGTTGATTTCGGTCTTGCGGAAAGGCGGCATGATCGAAATGCCACTGCGGACAAACAGGGCCACGGTTTCAGGTGTCAGGTCGGTGCGTTCGGTCAGCAGGGTGTTGATTTCCGCTGAGAAGTGACCCAGGATTACAGATAATTTTCATTGAGATTTGACCCATGTTTGAAGTGCTTCTGATCGC
>JBKEEC010000054.1:0-7155 GCA_047975785.1 Sphingomonadaceae bacterium
GATGACCTGACTGCGCGTGACACGTCAGAGCGCAAACGCATCTCGCTGGACTGGACATGGCAGGGCGATGGCGCCATCGATTATGCCAGCCTTGCCGCCTATTGGCAGCAGGGCAAGGATGTGCAGTTCACTGATGAAGATCGTTCTCCCGTCAGCGCGACCCCCCGCCCGGACAGGGAACGGCTGAACACCTTTGAAAACCGGGTGTTCGGCCTTGCCGCCGAGGCGCGCAGCGATTTTTCCACCGGCGGCATCGGTCATCGTCTGAACTTTGGCGGCGATATCAGCTGGACCCGGCAAAAGGGCTTGCGTGACGGTGTTGAGCCGCCAGCGCTGGAAACATTTCCTGCGCGTGCGTTTCCTGTAACTGATTTCATGCTGGGCGGCGTGTTCGCCGGAGATGAGATCAGCCTGATTGGCGGCGGGTTGGTTCTTTATCCTGCCCTGCGCTTCGATTTCTATGACCTTGATCCGAAAAATGATCCGCTGCTGCCCGGTTTTATGGCAAAAGGGCAAAACGATTCTCGTCTGTCCCCCAAGATCGGCGCAGTGGCAAAGCTGGGTGGGAGCGTGCGCCTGTTCGCCAATTATGCGCAAGGCTTCCGTGCGCCAACACCCAGTCAGGTCAATAATTTCTTCGAAAATCTGGCCTTTGGCTACACTTCCGCACCCAATCCCGATCTTGGCCCGGAGCGGAGTGAAAGCTGGGAAGGCGGTCTGCGCCTGAACACGCGCAATGTCGGCGTTTCTGTCACGGCGTTCAGTGCCGATTACAAGGACTTCATTGACCAGCAGGTTGTCAGCGGATCGTTCACGCCGATGGACCCCGCCGTGTATCAGTGGGTCAATGTCGGGCGGGTGAAGGTCAAGGGGCTGGAGGGCGCAGCCGATTTCCGTTCCGAAGCCGGGTTTACCGGACGCATGGCAATTGCTTATGCCAAAGGCGATGAGCATTTGCCAGGCGGGGGCAAGGCGCCTTTGGCCTCAATCGATCCGTTAAGCCTTGTCATCGGGCTGGGCTATCGCGATCCGGGTAACCGTTTTGGCGGTGAGTTGATCGTAACCCATAATGCACGCAAAAGTGCGGACAGGGCTGACGGTGTATGCACCGCCACATGTTATCGTCCCGACGCCTTTACCATCCTTGATCTGACGGCATTCTGGCGCCCGGTCAAGCCACTGACCCTGCGTGCCGGTGTATTCAATATCACCGATGAAAAATATGCCTACTGGAGCGATGTGCGCGGGCTTTCCGCCGCCTCGTCCGTCACCGATGCCTATACCAGACCCGGTCGCAATGCGAGCGTTTCGCTCAGCTACGCTTTTTGAAAAACTCCCTCTATCAAGGATCGCTTCCGATGAAATCCATCAATTATTTTGGTGCGCTGGCGCTCGCCATCGCTTTTGCCGCCTCTCCCGCGCTTGCCCATCCGCCAATCGCAGAAAGGCCTGCAGCAGAAGAACAGGCCGCTTTCGAAGCGGACCGGGCCGATATTCTGGCCATGGCAGGGAATTTCAAGGTGCGTTTTGACATGCAGGAATCAACGCCGTGGATGGCAGGCTATACGCCATTGGAGCGCAAGATTTCAGGCGAATATGAATCGGTGCGCGTGATCGAGGACACTGGCCGCAAGATCGTGCTGCAACACCTTCTGGTGATCGAGCATGAGGGCAAGACCCACATCATCAAGCACTGGCGGCAAGATTGGGAATATGAGCCTGCCCGTATCCTTGCCTATGCCGACACCGGCACGTGGAAATGGGACAATGTGCCTGAAAAAATGCGCCACGGGCGCTGGTCGCAAACCGTATGGCAGGTGGATGACAGCCCGCGCTATGCCGGATGGGGGCAGTGGGAAACACAAGGCGGTGTGCGGCGCTGGCGTTCAAGCTGGACCTGGCGCCCGCTGGCACGGCGCGATGCGGTGCGCAATCCCGTTTATGACCGCTATTACGCCATTAACCGCCACCAGCCCACACCGACCGGCTGGATTCACTGGCAGGACAATATCAAGATGGGTCTGGTTAATGGCAAGTTGAAGCCGATCGTGCAGGAATATGTTCTCAATACCTACACCCGCGATGATGGTTATCCGGTTGCCGCGGCAGACAAATACTGGGCCGCCACAAAGAGTTACTGGGCAGCCGTGCGCGGAGAGTGGGACAAGGTCGCACAGGAGAGCGGCGGCATCCGTGTGCAGGAACAGGCCGAGACCGGCACCGTTATTTCCGCACGCCTGCTCGATATGGGCACAGCCATAGCGGATGGCACGATGAATGAGGCCGATGCGATTGCCGATGCGAAAAAACTGATTGCAGAACTCCCCCAATAAAGCTTTTCAGGAAAAGCTTTAAAGAAAAGCGACAACAAGCAGATAGAGCGATGTGCATGATACAAACTTTACGCACACTGCTATAGGCAGGATGCGATCACGCGCTGCAGCCTGCCATCCGGTATATCATCGGTAAAACAGTCGCTGAATGGAGCGGGTAGCGGGAATCGAACCCGCATAACTAGCTTGGAAGGCTAGGGCTTTACCACTAAGCTATACCCGCCCGTCCATTCGTGCAAACGATGCGGGCGCGATTGCCACGGGACTTGCGTTTCGTCAAGATGCCGTATTGTCACTTTCAGCCGGCGCTTTTAACCGGAAGGGCAATTTCCACATCAACCCGCCGGTTTTTTGCGCGCCCTGCCTCATCAGGCGCACCGTCAAGCGTAGCGTTGGGAGCAATCGGTCGCATTTCGCCCAGCGCAATCACCCGTATGCGGGTTTCAGTAATGCCTTTGGCGACCATATAATCGCGCACCATAATGGCCCGCTTTTCTGAAATACGCAGGTTGGCTGCGTCACTTCCGACCGAATCCGTGCTCCCGCGAAGAATGATTGCCCCCCCAGCCTTTGTCTGCGGAGAGGCAAGTATATCATCAATGAGCAGTTTCGCTGCACTATCCAGCTCGTTTTCGTTGTGGGCAAAGGAAACAGTTGCGGTCAAAGGCTCCGTCGGGACCGGGTCCTTTTCAGCCTCGACTTCCGGCCGGATAATCGAACTGGTTTCTGTCTCATTCACCTGCGCGGCGGGTTTCCCGGCGTAAGGCAGGCTATCTTCAGATGGCGGTCCAGAAGCGGTCTGCTCCTGCGCCCCGCCACATGCGGCAAGAAGCATCAGTCCTGCGATTCCGGCCAGCCTGTTCATTGCGTCTGATCCTCTCTGTGTCATGTCAGCAGTGGTTTGTTCTTCTGCCCGGACCCGGCATCCCGGTTTGCGGCCGATGATCTGCGGGTTGAAGGTGGCGAGAAGGAAACAATCGTATCTCCCGTCTGGGGCTGCTGCGAAGCGGCATGAGTGAAGAAACGCATAGCCCCGCTCTTGCGCAAAATCAGCAGCATCTGGTTCGCTTCAGGCAGGGTTTCCAGAGCTGCTTCAAAATTGAATTCTTCTGATAGCCTTGTTCGCCGGAAAACCCAGCCTTCCTGCATACGTTGCTGCACATCTTCCACTCCAAAACCTGAACGGAAGAGCGCCCTGCCCCGCAGGCTGGGCGGCAAGGCGCTTTTATCATCCTCATTTACCGCTTCACCCAGTTGGTAAACTGCATCGCGGCCAATCTCATTGGCAAATTCATTGCAAACGAGTGTGTTATAGGCTTCATTTTCTGATGCGGCGACCAGCACCTGAAAAGGTGTCAGGTCAAGATTATGCTCGGTTGCTTCATTGAGGATTTCCCCATAATAATAGGGTATCCCCTGCTGACGCGCAGCGGATAGTCGCTGCCAGCTTGCATCAACCAGCATGACCGGGGTTTTCAACTCTGCCATCTGTCTGGCAAGAGCGATCGTCCATGGATTGGAACCGACAATCAGAAGGCCGGGGCGTGTGGTGGATTTCAGGCCCAGCCAGCGGGCGACCAGATCAATAGTGAACCCATGGGCAATAATCGTCACCACCACCACGGCAAAGCTGAGACCAACCAGAATATTGGCATCCCCAAATCCGATTTCCGTCAGGCGCAAGGCAAACAGGCCGGAAATAGCCACCAGAACGATACCGCGCGGGGCGATCCAGGCAAGGAAAAGCCGCTCATTCCACGGAACAGAACTGAATGCCAGGCTGAGCAATATGGTCGCGGGGCGAACGAGGAACAGAAGCGCAAGCAGGAACAGACCAAAGCGCCATTCAAAATTGCGTAACTGGCTGAAATCCAGCGAAGCGGACAGCAGGATAAAAATACCCGATACCAGCAGCACAGCAATATTCTGCTTGAACGGATGAATGCTTCGCATACTTGAAACATCCATATTGGCAAGCGCAATGCCCATAACCGTAACCGCAACCAGCCCGGCTTCGTGCTCAATCATGTTGGCAAACACGAAAACCGCAATAACGCTGGTCGTCAGAACCGGAACTTTGAGATATTCGGGCACGGCCCCGCGCGGAAAAGCCCATGCGATCACACGGGCAGCACCATAGCCCAGCAGGCCCGACAGGATGGCCGCAATAAGCATGGGCGGCACCACTTCGAAAATGGTGGCGTCATTGGCGCGCAGGCGAAAATATTCATAGGCAATAACCGCGCACAGGGCACCGATCGGATCGTTTACGATCGCCTCCCATTTGAGAATGGACGCCGGACGCGGCTTGACTGCAGACTGACGCAATAACGGGATAACAACCGTTGGGCCTGTCACCACCAGAATTCCGCCAAACAGGACCGCTACCGGCAAGACCAGACCCGCAATATAATAGGCCGCACATGAGCCGAGCAGCCACCCGACAGGCACCCCCAGAATCACCAGCCGCAAAACGCCATCACCGGAATGACGCAATTCCCGAAAATCGAGACTCAGCCCGCCTTCAAACAGGATCAGGGCAACCCCGATAGAGACCATCGGCTCCAGCATGGGGCCAAATGCCGCTTCAGGATCAATCAGATGCAGGCCCGGTCCGGCAATGAAACCGGCCGCAAGCATCAGGACAATCGCAGGCCAGCCTGTCCGCCATGCTACCCATTGGGCACCAATGCCAAGCACACCCACAAGAGCAATAGTCAGGGCTTGCGATTCCATAATCCGTATTGAACACCCTGCCCTGATTTCAGCCCCTCAACCCTGCTTTACGGTCACAGACCCCATCGCAAGGTAATATCACCGGCACACTTTAGCAGGGGCTGGTGAGAAAATCAGGTGCAAAATGAAACCCTGTCATGGCAACAGGGATTATTTCGACCGGGACCGCCTGCCGGTTTGCAAATTCCCCTGAAAAGCAATCCACTTACGATTATCGGCAGACAGGCATTGAGATGGATTATTGCGCGCAAAAACCGAGCAATCCCACAACACCTGCTCAACCCGCGTGCGCCGGTCCCGGACATAAAGAAAGGCTGCTTCATACACCTGAATACCTTGCGCCTTGCCCGTCACCTTGCAAAAATCACGTTTGCCGCACAAATCCAGAGCTTTGAGGGCAAGCGCACTGCCATTGCCGCCTTCTGATGCAGCAATCGTGAATATTCCTTCACGCACAGGCAGCGGATCAGGCGGAGGAACACCCGGCACGGGCAGGCTTTTGCCCGGAACGGGCGCAGTCCTGATATCCGCAAACGCTGTCTGGAAGCCGGCACTATCTTCCGGCAGGCTCTCCGTCAGATTATCCCTATGGACAGGTGAGAGAAATGCCAGACGGGATATTTCCGGTTCAGACCCGGCATATTTGCTGCTCATGGCTCTGGCTTCACCCCATCCCCCCTTCCAGCGGAAAAACAGATGGGTTCCAACCTGGGCAATCTTGTCCATTTCCGCGCTCCAGCGAGGGTGGACCCAATTGGTATGATAATGCGTTGCAAGGCCAACCGCAGGAGCAATCCCGCCTGCAAGCATGAAGCGCGCCTCGGCCCGTGCTTTGGCAAAGGCCGCATCAGAAGGACGCCGCCGTAATGCTCCATCACAGGTAAAGGTAAACTGACAGCCAGTGCTGCGTTCCTGCCCCTGAAAGACAACCCCGCAGACAGAATTGGGGTAGGCCGGGTGGCGCATCCGGTTAAGGATAACCTGCCCTACCGCACGCTGATCTGCAGCGCCATTGCCTGCTTCATACCACATGGCGCTGGCCATGCAGTCAATCGCCCGGTCCTTTGCATGGGGCGAGCCGGAAAAGACATAGGGTGATGCACGCCCCGGTCCGCGCGCGGCAAAGGGCACTGCACTATTGACCAGCCTTGCCTTATCCTGCGGTATATCCTCAAATTCGAGCGGTTCTGCCACAGGCAAACCCGTCAATTGAGGAAACTGTCCGGGGGCGGCGCCATCCTGCAAGGGCACCAGCCGCATAGGGGCGCTTACACCGCCCAGCCCCCCAAATCCTGTCGTGCCAAAGACAGACTGTGCAGGATAGGTCAGTGAAAAGCTCAGGGGCAGCACTATGAGGGCAGCCAGAGCCTTGCGCCATTGCATGGACCTTGCCAATGGCCAATGGGCTGAAAGCCATTTGTCTGGAAGCAATGCCATCATTGCCTTTCCTGTGTGGCCCCGCGAAATACCGTAACCAGCATATTGATTTGTCAAAATCCTGATGTGATCACTGATCGTTTATACTGCACCGCAAAAGAAAAGACAAAGTCTATCACTCTACCCACTTAGGGTCAGGACCATTATTCGCATGAGCCGTGATGGCTCGTTTGCGTGAAGTGCTTCAATCATATGTTATCCCGCTCTGGTGCAGGCTCGTTCAAACTCGTGATACAGGCTATCAAGCCGCTGCAAATGGCTGTCTTTCAATTGTAATGCAGGCCTTTTTCCTGCCACCGTGCCAGCGTCATCCTTAACGATCCTGTCCCATTTTCCCGATACCAGCGGATCGCCTGCCCCCCGTCTTGTGGTTGACAGCGCATTACTCACATACCGGTTTTCCAGTGGCGGGCGGAGCGCAAGGCAGCTACTGATACCGTTCAGCACGGCTTCCGGATTCTCGACAAGCTGTTGATGGGTAATAATCGCATGGTGCTGATCCAGGCGGGACACCGCATCCAGCAGTGTTTCTACCCGGCTTTCATAATATTCTGCAGCTTCTGTTTCCGAGGAATATTCATCACTCCCGATCTGACGAAACAGATTGCAGATAGATGCTATCGATTGTGCCGGTTTGCGGCAGATAAAC
>JBKEEC010000055.1:0-2697 GCA_047975785.1 Sphingomonadaceae bacterium
GGCGCTGATGGGCATTTCGCTGATGAAAGCGCTGATCCGCGACAGCATGCGCCAAAAAGCGGGCAGGGACATCCAGCACAAACCCCGCTGAATAAACGATAAAGCTTGCGCCCAGGCCGACAGAAACAGCGGCTTGGGCGCAAGGATTGCGCAGAAAAATCGTTTTCAGGAAGGTCTCATCCATGAGCATCAAAAGAATGGTTCAGGCCGTTGAGTGCCACGCCGGCGAACCCATGCGCGTGATTACCGGCGGGGTCCCCATTCCTCCCGGCGACACGGTTTATGACCAAATGAAATGGCTGGAGGAACACGACGATCAACTGCGCAAACTGATGCTGCGCGAACCTCGCGGCTATCCCGCCATGTGCTGCAATCTGGTTGTACCTGCCAAGGATCCCCAGGCGGCGATGGGGTATATTATCATGGAGCAGACGGAATACAGCCTCATGTCCGGCGGCAACACAATGTCTGTTGCCACGGTTCTTTTGGAAACCGGCATGGTTCCCATGCAAGAACCCGTCACCGAATTTTATCTGGAAGCCCCTGCCGGCCTGATCCACATCACTGCCGAATGCAAGAACGGCAAGGCCAAGAGCATCACCCTCACGAATATCCCGTGCTATGTGGCCTATCAGGACAAAGTCATTGACGTGCCGACGCTGGGGCAGGTGACAGTTGATATCATCTGGGGCGGGGCGTGGTTCGTGATGGCGGACTATCGCCAGTTCGCCGGGCTCAAGCTGGAATCGGAATATGGCGCGGAAATCACGCGCATTTCGGCGCTGCTGGTCAAGGCCGCGCAGGAACAATGCCCCGTCAGCCACCCTGATTACCCCGACACACCGATCACTCTGGCATCCCTGACCGGCCCTTCCGATACGCCGGGCTGCGATTCCAAAAGCGCAGTCACCGTCCTGAGCGGCGAGGTTGATTTTGACGATCCGGCCACCTGGACGGGCGTTCTGGACCGCTCTTGTTGCGGGACGGGCACCTGCGCAAAAATGGCCGCTGCCTATATCCGAGGTGAGCTTTCGCTAAACCAGCCATATGTCAATGAGAACATTCTGGGGCTGAGCTTTACCGGAACGCTGCTGAAAGAAACGCAAATTCAGGGTATTCCGGCCCTTGTCCCGACGGTTACAGGCGCGGCATTCATCTACGGATACAGCACCTATGTGCTGGATGCAGAGGACCCGTTTACAGAAGGCTACACATTAGGGGACTTGTGGGGAGGATCGTAAAAGCGCGACTGCCCCTCAGGCGAGGTCCTGCACCGCGCGAATGACGCGGCTGCATTGCGCCTCCGACAAATGTGGCCCGATCGGCAGGCTGATGACTTCTGCGGCAAATCGAGCCGCGATTGGCAAATCGTCATCCCTCAGCCCCAAGGCGCCATAGGCTTGCTGGGCATGAGGGGGCAGCGGATAATGGATCAGTGTTTCGATTCCGTGATCGCCCAGACGCCGTGCAAAGCCGTCACGATCCGGATGCCGGACAACAAAAAGATGCCAGACGGGCGTTGCATCATCGGGGCAGGCGGGCAGGATAAGGTTTGTGCCCTGAAATGCGTCAAGATAGCGTGCCGCAATGGCTGCCCGGCGCGCGTTCCATTCGTCCAGAACCCGCAATTTGACCGACAGGAAAGCAGCCTGCACCGGATCAAGGCGACTGTTGAAGCCAGACACCTCGTTCATGTATTTCTTACGAGACCCATAATTGCGCAACAGCCGAAGGCGGTCGGCAATGTCGGGATCGTTGGTCGTCACGGCGCCTCCGTCTCCAAGCGCCCCAAGGTTTTTGCCGGGGTAAAAGCTCCAGCAGACGGCATCGCCATGGGCGCCAATTCTCTTGCCATCCCATTTTGCCCCATGGGCCTGAGCTGCATCCTCAATGACCTTTATCCCAAGGTCACGAGCTGTCGAAACGATTGCCGGGATGTCTGCGGGTTGGCCATAAAGATGCACCGGAATCACAGCCTTGACGCCGGTTTGCATGGCGGCGCGCACACCTGCGGCAGTGATGTTATGCGTAGCCGGGTCCGGCTCGACCGGAACAGGAATTGCGCCGCATTGTGAAACGGCAAGCCATGTCGCAATATAGGTGTTCGAGGGAACAAGCACCTTGTCCCCCGCCGTAATGCCCGTGGCAATAAGCGCAAGACGCAGGGCATCCAGCCCGTTGGCAACCCCCACAGCATGGCGGGCTTCACAAAAACGGGCAAAGCTTTCCTCGAAGGCCTCGACCTCGGGTCCCAGAATATACCAGCCGGACCTCAGCGATTGCAGGATCGCCGGCTCTGCCTGGGCCGACAATTCGTCATAGGCAGCTTTCAGATCAAGGAATGGAACCGTCACCTCAGCGCCTCGTCTCTTTCACGAAGGTGTCATAGTCGCGAATATAGTCGGCCTCGTCATAGGGGGCCGAGGCCAGAACCATACACACCGCACCCGAAGAAAAATTGTCAAGATAGCGCCACGTCATCGGGCAAATGTGAACGCCATAATAGGACCGGTTCAGATGGAATTTCTTCTTTTTCGTGCCGTCATCCAAAAGCAGATCAAAGCTGCCCGCCATCGAGATGATGACCTGATGCAGACCCCGGTGGGCGTGCTCTCCCCGGTCCGACCCGCCGGGAACATCATAGAGATAATAGACGCGCTTGATATCAAAGGGAATATGGTTCTGTCCTTCGATGAA
>JBKEEC010000056.1:0-15842 GCA_047975785.1 Sphingomonadaceae bacterium
CCATAGCAGATTGCCAGCCATTAACCCAAAACAGGTTATTCCGCCGGCATGAAACAACTGTTGCAAAAGCAGGCACCATCCAAATTCAGGATATATCGGCATTTCGCAATGGCGACTGTCGCTATTACCCTGACCATGGCGCTTATGGTCGATGACTCAAAACCGGAGCCATCCCCGAAGGAAAATGCGCAAGGTAACACGCCGGATAAACTCCCCGCAGATAAGGCAGATAAGGCAGCCGCGACATCCGGAATTTCCAACGCCACGCTCAAAAACGGCACTGGCAAAACCGGTAATGGGCAGCAACGCAGTGCACATAGCGGGAGCAATCTGACAATCGGGAATTTTGGCAATCCGACGACCCGGACTGGCGGAGACAACAGTTCCAGCGTGTTTGACCCTTCAAAGCTGCAACCTATTCCGGGCAATGTTCCACCGCAATTTGTTCCAAAGGGCGTTGACCCCAATCTCGGATTTTCAATGGCTGATCTGGAGGCATTACCGGAGGCCGAACGCGAAATGGTTATCCGTTCCGCTATCATTTCGCGCTATGGAGAAGATCCGGCCCGGCGCAAGCGCGCGGCTGAAGCACTCAAGGCGCAGGCACACTCACTCTGATATACACAGATTTGAAATTATTTCAGGGCCAGCCCCATCACACGATCACAACAAAGATAAAGAACGGGATGTGCTCAATCATATGTCATCCCGCTCTAATCGCCGAGCAGAATAGATATTCTCCGGTTACGCGGGTCATGAGGGACATCAGGCAAGAGCAGCTCCCTGTCTGCCACTCCTTCAATTTTCTGAAACCGATCCGGATTGATACCATCCCGGATCAGTTCCTGCCGGGTCGCTTCTGCACGGCCGGCAGATAGTGACCAGTTATTTGCAATGGTCCTGTCTTTCCACGGCAAGGCATCAGTATGGCCGCGAATGGCAATTGTGCCACCTTCCCCCCTGATCGTGTCTGCAACCAGCTTCAGCAATTGCGACGCTTCACGGGTCAGCACAGTTGTTCCCAGTGAAAACATCGAAAAATCAGCATTATCGACCAGATCAATCCGCACGCCTTCTGCGCTGTCACGAATACGCACCTGCCTTGAAAAGCGAGCCAGGCTTGCATCCCTGTCGAGCTTTGCCTGCAATTTCTCGCGCAATCTTTCTGCCTTTTCCTGACGTCGCGCTCCCTCTTTAGGACCACCCGTCGTATCACGGGGTATCGTAATGGTCCGTGTGCCAGTCTGTCCCTGCCTGTGAGGGTAATTATCAACATCCGTCAGCGAGGCACCGCCTGCAAGCCCGTTCGCCCCGGCGCTGCCTTCCTTCATCTTGACCAGAGTTGGCGTGAAGTAATCGGCGATCCCTTTCCGCTGCTTTTCCGTGGTGGCACCCAGCAGCCAGAGCAAAAGAAAAAACGCCATCATCGCGGTTACAAAATCTGCATAGGCCACTTTCCATGCACCGCCATGATGACCCGCTGCCACCAACGTTACCTTTTTGACAATGACAGGAGCCGGGGCAGGCGAGTCCTTGGTGCCGGATTTGCGACGCGTCATCCTAGCGCCCCCGCAAACTGTCCAGCAGTTCGGACAGACCCGGACGCACATGATGGCCCAGCCCCGAACGTGCGCTTTCTACAACCAGAGGCTGCGGATAACCGCGCATACTGGCAATGATAACCTGTTTGACTGCATGAAAGATCTGCTCATCAGCTTCCAGAACCTGCTTCAATCTTCCTGCAAGCGGCGCAACCATTCCATAGGCCAGCAACACCCCCATAAAAGTCCCGACCAGTGCAGAGCCTATCATCCCGCCCAGCACTTCGGGAGGCTCATTGATAGACCCCATGGTTTTCACAACGCCAAGCACTGCCGCGACAATGCCCAGCGCAGGAAGCGCATCTGCCAGATTCTGAAGCGCATGTTGCGGCTCATGCAGTTCATGGAAATGGGTTTTGAGCGCATTATCCATGACATCTTCTACCGCATGAACTTCCAGCGAACCGGATGACACAACAATCAGGGTCAGGGTATCACAGATGAGGCTTACCAGAGGACCATTGGCAAGAATGGACGGGTATTCAGCAAAGACCGGAGAATTTTCCGGCTCCTGCACATGGGATTCGAGCGCAACCGGCCCTTCAGCCCTGAGCATTTTCATCAGTCTGGATGTCAGGGCTATGACATCCATATGATCCTGTTTTGTATGTTTGGGACCCTTGAATATCTTGCCAAAACTGCTGCCAATGGCCTTGAGCTGATCGAGCGAGTTCCCTGTAATCAGAGCGCCAATTGCCGCGCCGCCGATAATCAGCATTTCATGCGGTATGGCGTGCATAACCGGACCCAGCGCCCCTCCGGTAAGCGCAAAACCGCCAAATACCATCACAAGCAATACTACAATGCCGATTATGGCATACATCGGATTATCTCCTTGGGGTCAGCCGGCATCATCGCAGCATCGCAAACAGATTCATGCCTGCCAGGCGCGAAAAACTGGCCTGACTTGCTTCCAGAACGGTCATGGTATGCTGCAAGCGTGTGATGGTTTCTGCTATATCTGCATCGCCAATGTCAGACATGCGGGTTGCATGAATTACGGCCTGATCATCACGCCGACGATCCATCATTTCCAGCCGGTCAAGTCGCTCCCCCAGACGGGTGCGCGCCAGCGTAATCCGTGACAGGCCGGTATCAAGTAAAGCCAGTGCAGATTGGCCAGATGCCACCGGATCAGCCGTAGCATCCTCCAATGAGGCAGAAAGCTCCCCCAGCACGGCAAACATATCTGTTGTTGCGCCATCATGGGGGAAGGAAAATATCTGCGGGCCAGCCAGCCCCGACGAAACCTCCCAGGAGCCATCCAGAGTAACAGGCGCCTGATCCGCTGCACCTGAATACTGGATCGCACCGCTGGCATCACCATGATAGGCCGGTCCTGTTGCGGTGCCGGAAAACAGGCCCTGCCCGGCAGTGTTCCGGCTATTGGCCAGAGCAAACAGGCTGTTCCGCAATTCAGATATTTCGGTGGCAATGGCCTGACGGCCATCCGCATTGAGGGTGCCATTAGCGGCCTGCTGCGCCAGATCGCGCCCGCGCTGGACAAGCAGAACAGCACTGGCAAGAGCAGTATCCGCCAGAGCAAGATCGCCCTTTACCCGATCCGAAATGCGCTGATCAGCCGCAGAAAGACTTTGCTGACGCGAAAGCTGGCGAAGCTGTGCGGCTGCTACAGGATCATCAGACGATCGCCCCAGCCTTTTTCCGGTTGCGATCTGACCCTGAAAATCCTGCGCCATATTGCGCAGGCGCGCCATGTCATGACTGGCACGATCGTAAAACATCCTGGTGGATATTGCAGTCATCGCGCTCACCTGATCCCCAGCATGGTATCAAACATATCCGATGCGGCCTGCATCACCTTGCCGGATGCCTGAAACGCCTGCTGGAAACGCAAAAGGCTGGTCGCTTCCTGATCAAGATCAACCCCTGCCCCACGCTCAAATCGCGCTTTGCTCGCATCTGCGAAACCTGCCAGAGTATCCGCCTCCAGTTTGCGAGCCTCGACACGCGATGATGCGCCCAAAATCAGGTGGCTGGTTTGTCCGGCGATATCGCTATTTTCCAATGTGGCTCGCATGGCACCAATATTGGTTCCGTCGCGGCTCCCTGCTGCAGCACCGGCTGCTGCGTGGGCAATCTGCGTATGGTCTTGTGTCAACAGGGCCATCCCTGCTGCGCCAGTGCCAGAAAATAACAGTGCCCCCGATCCCCCGTCAGGTCGTATGCCCTGTCCCTGAACATTGTTGATCAGTGTCATGATTGTGGATGCAAGCTGATCCAGTGCATCTTGCGTATTATGGCTGTCTTGCAGTGCCTGACTATATCCGGCCAGACGTCCGGAAGTTACCGTGACCGGATTTGCCCCCACAGCAAGATCAATGGTCCCGTCAGGCGCATGGGATAAGGACAGGGCATAGGCCCCCTGGCCATCCACGAGAGCCTGCGGAGCAGGCCCACCGGCAGAAATTGTCGCAACCCCTCTGCTATCAATCACTACCGAAATATCGATCTGTTCTGACAGGGCGCCAAGCATAAGGTCGCGCTGGTCTGACAAAGCGGCATATTCGGCTGTTCCCCGCGTAGCAAGGGCAATATGCGTGTTGATCCGCACAATTTCCCGTGTCGCCTGATTGACTGCAGCAACCCCCGCTTCAGCCATAAAACGCAGATCAGCGGATGTGGCCTCGATTTCTTTTGATGCCAGATTGAAACTGCTCGTCATTTGACCGGCTTTTGCCATGACCATCTCGCGGGCCGAACTGTCCAGCGGGGTGGCCTCAAGCTGCTTTAGCGCAGTTTCAAACGCAGTAAGTGATTCATAAATGCCTGAATGATCCAGCGCGATTTCGATCCTTTCCATGCCGGACAGTTCCGCACTGGCGCGTGCAGAATTGCTGCTGGTGCGACGCATATCGGCGGAAAGATATTCTGTGGCATTGCGCTGGATACCACTGACACGAACACCGCCCAGGCGTGTTCCTGCCACCTGTCCCGGCCCGCGTGAACCGGCCAGTTCAACCTGATCCACGCTGCGCCGGACATAGCCCGCTGTTGCCGCATTGGCGATATTCTGACCGGTAACATCCAGACCAGCACGCGCTGCACGCGCACCACTTGCACCGATATTAAACAGGTCAAATGCCATTTTGCGCCTCATTGTTCAGCGCTGGCCTCAATCGGGATTCCAGCAAGGAAGCGATACCCGGCGCGCCGCTTGTTGATGCCAGCCCGGCAAACTGGTCATCACGCATCTGGGTAAAAGTCTCGATTGCCTCCCCGCCCAACAGTTTTTCACCTCCAAAATCGACACTGCGCGCAGATTTAAGCATCTGACGCAAAAAAATAGCCTCAAATTCCTGGGCCGCCTGCTTCAGTCGGTGACTCCCGGAAGATGCGTTTTCCGCACTCTGTTTAATCGGAAGGGAAGAGCGTATCGAAATCATCATATCACCTGCATTTCCGCCTGAAGCGATCCGGCCTGTTTGAGTGCTTCCAGAATGGCTACCAGATCGGGCGGGCTGGCGCCCAGAAGGTTCAGCGCATCGACCAGTTCTGCCAGCGACGCGCCGGGCTCAAACAGGCTGACATGATTGCCGGTTCCACCATCAGCCAACGGCTCAACCGCAAGTGTGCTATCCTGCTGGACCGCGCTCACACCATTGCTGAAAGGAGCAGGCTGCACAATGACGGGGCTTTCTTCGATCCTGACCATCAGGCTGCCATGACTGATCGCGGCAGGTTTAAGCCTGACCGCACTGGAAATAACCACAGTGCCGGTGCGTGAGTTGACAACGACACGGGCGCGGGCCTCTGCCGGATTTATCTCAAGCATTTCAATGGCTGCCATCAGGCTGGCGCGCCGGTCTGCCCCATCAGGCATTACGAGTGCCAGCGTTACACCATCTTCAACCTGCGCCATGCCCGGATAGCGCGCATTGATCGCATCACGAATCCGCGATGCAGTCAGGAAATCGGCACGGGCAAGATTATATCGCAGCACAGGGGCATTTTCGAATCCTGTCATCACCATGCGCTCGACACTGGCGCCATCGGCGATCCGGCCAACCGTGGGCACATTGACTGTCAGCCTTGAGCCATCCTTGCCCGACACACCCAGACCGCCCACAGCCAGATTACCCTGTGCCATGGCATAGATTTGTCCATCCGCTCCATAAAGCGGAGTAAGGATCAGAGCCCCGCCACGCAGGCTTTTGGCCTTGCCCATGGTGGAAACCGTGATGTCAATTCTCTGTCCCGGCTTGGCAAAGGCGGGCAGGTCGGCAGTGATCATGACCGCGGCTGCATTCTTGAGTGCCGGATTGACCCCATCGGGCATTTGCAGTCCGAACCTGCCAGAAACACCCTTCATCGCCTGGGTCAGATAGGCAAAATTATCATCTCCCGTTCCATCCAGCCCAACGACAACACCATAACCCGTCAACTGGTTCGAGCGCACAGACTGGAACGCCCCAATATCACGAACACGCTCCGCTGCTGCCGGAGCAGCACTGGCCGCGGCACAAGCCATACATAGCATCATGAGAAAGCGGATCATGGCCAGTCTCAAAAGGGGCTTACAAAATTGAAGAATTTGCCGAGCCACCCTTCACGGCTGGCACGCTGGACAGAGCCTTTGCCACCATAGCCGATCTGCGCATCCGCAATCCGGGTCGAGGCAATGCGGTTATCTGGCGAAATATCGACCAGCCGGACTATTCCGCTCACCTGCACCCATTCTTCCCCCTGACTCAGTTTCATCAGCTTTTCTCCTCGAATACGTGCGGTGCCGTTGGAGTGTACTTCGGCAAGTGTAACGGTAATCTCGCCATCCAATGCGCTTCTCTGGCTCGCACTCCCCTTCCCGTTGAACGACGAGGAACTGCCAGAATTAAGAGCGCCCGGATTAAAAGCAAAAGGCCCGACACTGGGCGGCGTAATGCCAAAACTGCCTGTGCGGCTGGTTTTCGAGCTGGCCGATTTGCTGCTTGAGATGTTTTCGGTCAGCACAACAGTCAGCACATCCCCCACTTGCCGCGCGCGTTGCCCGTAATACAGCGGCGCATAGCCTGCTCCGGTCTGAAATATTGAGCCATTTGCCAAAGGCGTTTCTGATGGAACCGGGGCAACAGGCAAGGCGGCTGCAAAGCCCGCCGCGCGGTCATCACCTGCACAGGCAGCCAGCAGAATGGGGGCGGCAAGCATCATCAGCTTTGCAGATGAAATACGCATGGATCGTGTTACGGATATAATCATGATGAATCTCACAGGGTCTGGCTGGCATTGCGGAGCATGTCATCAACTGCAGAGATCATCTTGGAATTGATCTCATAGGCTCGCTGGGCCTCGATCATATCGACCAGTTCCTCCACCACATTCACATTGGATGCCTCAAGCATTCCCTGACGGATATTCCCGCGCCCTGCCTCTCCACCAGCCCCAGGCTGGGCCGCGCCGCTGGCAGATGTTTCAACCAGAAAATTATCACCAATGGCGTGAAGCCCGGCAGGGTTGGCAAAGCTGGCAATCTGGATCTGGCCCAGCTCCACCGCATCCGGCTGGCCATCAATTGTAGCCGAAACGATTCCGTCTGGTGAGATAGACACCGCTGAGGCATCTTCAGGAATGGTAATCCCCGGCTGAACAGAATAGCCCTGTGAAGTCACAATCTGACGCTCGGCAGACAGGGAAAAATTCCCCGCACGTGTAAAGCCCGTCTGACCGCCCGGCAAATCAACCGGGAAAAAACCGGCTCCATCCAGCGCCAGATCAAAGGACTGGTTGGTGGTATTGATTGCCCCCTGGGTAATAATCTGGCTGGTGGACTGGACCTGAACCCCTGTGCCCAGATTAAGCCCCGTCGCATAGGCCGTTTCCGTGCTGGATCTTTGTCCTGCAACACGCGCATCCTGATAGGCCAGAGTAGCAAAATTGGCCCGGTCACGCTTGAATCCTGTTGTCGAGACATTGGCCAGATTATTGGCAATGACCCGCATCCGCATATCCTGTGCTTCAAGCCCCGTCCGGGCGACCTGCAAGGCTGATGTTGACATAAAATCCTCCTGTTACCTTTTCTGTGTTCAGCCCAGCCGCATCAGTTCCGCGCCGCTTTCGTCCATCTGGCGAGCGGTAACCAGCAGCTTGCTGCGCATTTCATAGAGACGCTGGGCATCTATCATTTCGACCAGAACCTGCGTTGGCCTGACATTGGACTGCTCAAGATAACCGCTGGCGATGCGCGCTTCTTCATCTGCAGGCAGAATCCCTCCCCCTTCAGCCCGAAATAGATTGTCCAGCCCTTTGGCTATCGGAATTCCTTGCCAGCCTGCCAGCCTGATCCGGCCAATGGCCTGTTCCGGACTGGCGGGCTGCTGCGGGTCGCGTGCATTGATGGTTCCATCCGGTGCGAGCGACAGTTCCTGCCCCAGAGGGACAGTAATCGGCCCGGACTGACCCAGAACCGGGTGCCCTTCCCCATTGACCAGAAGGCCGGACGGGGAAACGGACAAATCTCCGCGTCGTGTATAGGCTTCGTCACCATCCGGGGCCTGCACCGCCATCAGAGCTGTGCCGATAATGGCAATGTCCAGCTTCTGACCGGTTTGCACAAGCTCTCCCGTCTCCATCCTCGCCCCGGTTACAAAGCCGGTTTGCAAGGCGCGGACCTCCACCTGTTCTCCCCTGAGCGTGACCGGACTGCGCTGAAGCAATTCTTCACGAAATCCGGGCGTATCTGCATTGGCCATATTATTGGCCAGCATCTGCGTCTGCGCCATGGAGGCCTGCATACCCGACAGAGCTGTATAAATAAGCCGGTCCATCGCGATCAGGTCCGCAGATTGATTATGGTCTGGCTGATCTGGCTGGCGGTGTCGATCGCCTTGGCATTGGCCTGAAAATTGCGCTGCGCGATGATCAGCCCGACCAGCTCCTCCGCCAGCTCAACATTGGAACGTTCCAGTGAGCCAGTCAGGATCGTTCCAAAACCACTTGATGCCGGGGCACCGTAGCGGGGAGATCCCGATATTGCACTGGCCTGCCAGTCGGCTGATCCGTTCTGGATCAACCCGCCTGGAGATGAAAACCGCGCGAGGGCAAGTGTTCCGGCTATTTCGGTAGTTCCGTCGGCATAGGTGGCAATCAGCTGGCCATCCGCATTGGCCCGCAAATTGGCAAATTCCGCACCGCTTGCTCCGGTTTGCGGAATAAGCGCGTCCTGAGGCGTGGTGCTGGTGACAGTGCCATCTGCCGCAGTCGGCAAAATTTGCAGACGGTGCCCGCTGCTATCAAACACATATCCATCGGCATTCATCGAGAAACTACCGTTGCGGGTGAACAGCAACTGTCCGGTCTGCGGCACGCTGGTCGTAAAGAAACCATCGCCATTGATGCTGAAATCCAGCGCATTTCCGGTTTGCTCAATCGGGCCAAGCGCGAAATCCTGTGTCACCGCCTCAATCGTGGCTCCGATCCCCTGTTTGGAATTGGTGTAACCCGCCCCTGTCACAATATCGCCAAACTCGGTCCGGCTTTTTTTGAAGCCGGTTGTCTCGGCATTGGCAATGTTATGGGAAATCACACCCAGATCGAGCTGGGCATTTTTCAACCCGTTGAGGGAGATATAAAAAGACATGGAAACTCTCCGGTAAAAGAAAGAATGGGTCAGGCGCCATTCATTGCTTGAGCCATGGCGGCCGGTGCAGCATTTTCGGGGCTTTGCGCAGCGATCAGTGCATCCAGCTTGTCCGAGATCGCACCAAGCGTCTCATTCATCGCCTTCACCCCTGAAAGGCTGGAAAACTGCGCCATTTGCGCAATCATCTCCTTGTTATCTACGGGTTCAAACGGGTCCTGCTGTTGCATCTGGACCGTAAGCAGGCGGAAAAAATCCTCCTGCCCCAATTCCCTGTTACTGCGCGCCCTGGCTGTATCTGTGGCCGGACTTGTTGCGACTGGCTGAAAGGTAATTACGCTCATTTCATCCTCATTGTTTCAAGCATCAGGTTTCTTGTGGTGGTGAGAGCCTGCATCACATTCTGATATTGACGCGAGGCCTCCATCATCTCGACCAGTTCGCCATTTTCATCGACCGGGCTGATCCAGATATTGCCATCTTCGTCCGCCAGCGGATGATCAGGGTCATGCTGGCGCACAGGGGCGGCATCAGACTGGCGCACAGCTACGACGCGCACGCTCGCCAGCCCGCTGGCCACATCGAGCTGACGCGCAAAAACCGGACGTATCGGGCGATAGGCATCGGCTTCACTTGTTGCGGCACTGCCTGCATTGGCGAGGTTGGATGCTGCTGCGTTCATGCGCACCGTCTGGGCGGACATGGCCTGCCGGGCGAGATCAAACATGGTCATGGAAGGGCTGCTCATCACTCACCCCTCAGCGCACGGGTAATCATATTCACGCGCCCACGGACAAATTCCAGCGAGGCCGAATAGCCAAGGGCATTTTCAGCAAAAGCTGTCTGCTCTGTTCCCGTTTCAACGGTATTGCCATCAAGGCTGGGCATGAGCGGCACCCGGAAAACTCCGGCCTGACCGGCTGCCTCCCCGACCGACTGGCCAGACAGCCGCGCCTCCAGTGCGGAAGCGAAATCAAGATCCCGCGCCTTGTAGCCGGGCGTCGCGGCATTCGCGATGTTTGACGCAATCAAACCCATACGGTGAGAGCGCAACTCCAGGGCGGCGCCATGAATACCAAATAGTGACTCGCTCATTGCAATCCCTTTCCGGGCATCTGTTCCTTTCCGGTGAGGACGCCGGAATCATTCCGGCGCACCAGACAGAGGTGATGCCATGGTCAGGATTTGGAAAAGCAAGGCCTGTGCCAGTTGCAATAAATGGCCAATACCATGAGTTTCCTTGTCTTTTTACGGACAGGCAACGCCGAAAAAATCACAAAACGGCAAGGATTTGCCCTGAAAAACTCTGCCGCTTTGCCGTCTTGCAAACCGGAAGGACCGGAATTGCCATGATCATCGAAATTTTTGACGACCCGCTGCCCGCACTTTTTGTCTTTGCAGGCACTGTAGCAGCCCTGTTTCTGCGCAGTGGATGGCGTGGCTGGATACAAGTTCTGTATGAATTATCGTGGCTTGTCCGTCCTCCCTTTGACAAGGCACAGACCAAAGCCAGCCTCTCCGCCTATATTCAGGCGCGGCAGGCAGAAGGGCATTTTCGGGCAGAGCCGAAGCCTACAGGCGATAGCGAATTTGATCATGCAACGAATGATCTGGCCAAAGGTGCATCACTCGACAACCTGCTGCACAATTTTGAATATCAGCGCCGGAATCGGAAAGAGGCCTCTGACAGATCCTGTGAAATTCTGTCTCAGGGTGCGGAAATTGCACCAGCCATCGGGCTTGCCGGAACTCTGCTATCCATGGGAGAATTATCGGTTCTGGCTGCGCATGGCCAGCCCTTTGTCCCGGCTCTGGGCGATGCAATTGCCACAACCTTATATGGCCTGGTGCTCGCGCATTTTCTGTTCACACCTCTGGCTGGTGCAATAGCGCGCAAGGCCCGGCTGGAAGATCAGGAGCGGGAAAGCCTGATGAGCTGGCTCTCCGCGCATGTCACACCTCATGACCGGCGAACCGGATATGCTCCTCCTGCTTCTGTCTCTCAGCATATCTCCGGGCACAGGGCCGCGGCATGATCGCAAAACCTTTACATAGCTGGCAGACAAGTTTTGCGGATCTGTGCCTGATCCTGTTTATGCTGGGCCTGTCATTTGCCCAATCAGCCCCGGACAGGCCAGAACAACAGGACAGTGCAAACCCCCCTGTGATAGCACAGACCGCTTTGGCCATTTTCCGGCCAGATGATGGAGCAGATTTACGCCAATGGCTGGATACCCAATCCCCCGACCAGCGGGTTCAGCTGACCATTCAGGCATATTACCAGCGAGGGCATGAGGGTGAAACCGGCAAACAGGCGCTTGCACTTGCAAGGCAATTACCCCCGGCAACCACAGCCAGAATTGTTCTTGAAGAAGGCACAAGAGATGAAGTGATCGCCGTGCTGGCCTATGACAGGCCGGAAATATCCAGACATGCCCAAAAGCGCCAGTCTGGCACATAGCTTGCTTTATAACGCAGCAGTATTTCCTCATTCACAAGGTTCTGCATAATGCGTTTTTTTCCCGTTTTTCTGCCATTGGCATTTTTCTCTGCCTCGCTGATTTCCGGCTCGCCTGCAGCCCCGGAAGGTTTGCCAGAACAGTCTTCCCTGCCCATGCAGATTGATGCTGAAGTGGCCCGTTTCACCGGCCATGCGGCAGGTCATCCGGGGGGCGCCATCACCAGAACAGATCCTCGCATCCGTCTGGCACCATGCCAGCAGCCACTGGCACTGGAATGGTATGGGCGGAGTAAAAACAATGTGCTTGTCCGTTGCCCGACAGCCGGAAGCTGGAGGATTTTTGTACCTCTTGTGCCTGTATCTGCCAAAGAAGCAGCATCCGGTGATTCCTCTCCGGTTATGGTGGCCCGCGGGGAAACCGTCACGCTGATAGCCAAAGGCAATGGTTTTTCACTGACACGTCAGGCGGAGGCCCTTCAAAGTGGAACTGCCGGAGACTGGATCAGTATCCGGCCGCTTGGAACAGGGCGCAAAGCCAGAGAGACCATGCGTGCCCGTATCCTTTCCCCCGGCACTGTCAGCATTACCACGCATTGAGGTAAAACAGGCAAATATAAGCCGGAGAAATATTGCCGCTCGCTTGAACCCCGCCCCTTATACTCAATCCCGTTGATGCTGACGCATACGGGATTGGCTTCGCTCAGGCGCCGCGCGGGCTTGACCACACCCTTAAACCCCGGGGCATATTGCCGTTCTTCTCACTGTAAAGCCATGGAGCGGAATATGAATCCGATCGAAAATCTGCGATTGTCGGGCCAGTTACGGGCAGGTGAGAGCGCAAAGCGTGATCCGGCCTCATCTGTCAGGACTTCACCTGCCGAACAGGTCAATCCATCCAGAGACACAAAAACCGGCAATGCTATCAGCACACACTCTCCTGGAAACACTGCAGGAACACAGGCTCCGGTTGATCAGGAACGGGTGGCGCAGATCAGGCAGGCTATCAAACAGGGCACCTATCCCATTCTTCCGGCACGAATAGCAGATGCGATGATCGCGGCGGGCTATCTGCTGCAATATAAAGGATAGTGCGTGATACATATGGTAAAAAACCCGCCTGTCCGGCAGAATCTGCGGCAGATGCTTGCCCTGCTGGAAGAAGAGCGGCAGGCGCTTGCCTCGCTTGATCTGGAACAGATATTGGGCTGCGCCAATACCAAGCAGCATTTATGCCTGCTGCTGGAACAAAATAGCGAAGCCACTCTGGACGAGGAATGTCGCGGCCTGCTGGATGCCGTGGTCAGGCTCAATGCGACCAATCGCAAGCTTCGCAACCTGATTTCCGCCAATATCCAGTCGCGACTTGATGCCTTGTCTGGTGGCTCTGTTCTTTATTCAGGGGTGTAATACCAATGTGCGATGAGCATGACTCATCACGCATTGGTCAAGCCCGCGCGGCGCCTGAGCGTTTCAAACTGCTGATGCGTCAGCATCATGGCAGTTTGGTATTATACGCAAACCCGTAATCCATAAACTGGCACAAGCCTTGCGTTTGATCTGGTCAGATGTTTTTGACCGGAGGCACAGATGCCCGACCCATTATCTCGCGGCCATGCGGCAAACAGCATGGCCGGAGCCGCAAGCCAAATACGCACTCGCGATGATATTCGTGCGGTCATTGCCCATGCTGCAAAGGCAACCGGCGTTGATTTCAATTATCTGCTGGCACAGGCACGCATTGAATCTGGCCTGAATCCGTCCGCCAAGGCAAAAACCTCCAGCGCAAGCGGCCTCTATCAGTTCATTTCAGACACCTGGCTGGAAACACTGGACAAGCACGCATCCACACACGGGCTTGCATGGGCAGACAATGCCATCAGCACCATTGATGGCAAAACAATTGTAGCAGATACATCCATGCGCGCCCGGCTGATGGCTCTGCGCTTTGACCCGGCCATTTCTGCACTCATGGCCGGCGAACTGGCCCGCGACAATGCGCAAGGCCTGCAAGGCACTCTTGGCCGGATGCCCGATAGTGCAGAACTTTATCTGGCGCATTTTCTGGGAAAGGCTGGTGCAATACGCTTTCTCGGCGCCATGCAGGAGGATGCCAGCCAGCCTGCTGCCGCGCTGTTTCCCAAACCTGCCGCAGCCAATGCGAGCCTTTTTTATCAGGGAGGAAAACCCCGCACGCTGGGCGAGTTTATGGCCGTTATCCGGGACAAGGTTGCTCAAGCCATGGACAGGAATGATTCCGGGGAATCCAGCCCCGCTCCGGGCATGTGGGCCGCCCCGCCCTTCTGGAACAACAGGCAGGGAGGGTGGGCATCGCCCGGAACAGCGCCAGACTCTTCCTTTACCGCACAGACGCACACTGCCCCTGCCGCAATGGCCCCTGCCGCAATGGCCCCTGCAGCAATGGCCCCTGCAGCAATGGCCGATGTCCTGCGCTCATCCTTTGGCCCTGACCATGCCCTGCCTGTCAGGGCACAGGCAAACATACGCAGCGCCTATGCCCGGTTAAAGGCTTTCCAGCTATGAGTGCGCTGGCCCGTTTTGCTCCGCTGTCCCTTGCGCTTCCTGCAGGGATACTCACGGTTATCATGCTGATGGTGATTCCGATCCCGGCTGTCATGCTGGACCTGTTTTTCGTCCTGAATATTGCCCTCTCGATTGCCGTTCTGATGGCGGCGATCAACGCAGAACGACCGCTGGATTTTTCTTCCTTTCCTTCGGTGCTGCTATTCGCGACCCTGCTGAGACTGGCGCTGAACGTTGCCAGCACGCGGGTTGTGCTGATGAACGGGCATGAAGGCGATGCAGCCGCAGGCAAGGTGATTGAGGCCTTTGGCGCTTTCCTGATTGGCGGGAATTTTGCTGTCGGAATATTCGTCTTTCTTATCCTGATGATCATTAATCTGATGGTGGTCACAAAAGGTGCGGGCAGGGTTTCGGAAGTCTCCGCCCGCTTCACACTGGATGCACTGCCCGGCAAGCAAATGGCCATCGATTCCGATCTCGCCTCCGGCCTGATGACAGCAGATGAAGCAAAACAGAAACGTCAGGATATTGCCACAGAGGCGGATTTTTATGGTTCGATGGACGGGGCCAGCAAATTCGTCAAAGGCGATGCCATAGCTGCCCTGCTGATCCTGGGCGTCAATGTTCTGGCCGGACTTGTGCTGGGCATTGTCGTGCATGGTCTAAGCGCCGGTGAAGCGGGAGAACGCTATGTCACTCTGGCCGTAGGTGATGCTCTGGTCGCCTCGGTTCCATCTCTTTTGCTGTCCATTGCTGCGGCAGTTATTGTCACCCGCGTTTCCGACAGTCGCGACCTTGCCGGACAGATCGGCGGGCAATTGGGCGAGCCACGCACCTGGCTTCCCGTCGGGCTGATTCTGATTGCTCTGGGATGTATTCCGGCCATGCCGCAAAGCGTGTTTCTGCCGCTTGGCCTGTGCACACTTGCCATGTGGCGCGCACTGTTCCGTCGCAAGGTCAGGGAAGAAACGGCAGAGCCAGATATTCCTGCACCCGATCCTGCCCATATTGCCATTTCCGATGTCAGCGATGATGCGCTGGTAACAGTAGAGCTTGGATACGGGCTGGTCCATTTTGCCGATGAAACACGGGGCGCGCCCCTTGTTTCCAGACTAACGGGACTACGCAGGCAATTATGCGAGAGTTTCGGCTTTGTCGTCCCGCAATTCCGTATTCGTGACAGCTTTACCCTGGCCCCAGATAATTATCGTATCCTGCTGGGCGGCGTGACGATAGGCAGCGGAACCCTGCGTCCGGGACGCCTGCTGGCCATTGATACGGGCGATGTGCCACCCGGAACTGTTATTGAAGGTGAGGCCACCCGCGATCCCAGCTTTGATTGCGCTTCTGTCTGGATCACGCCTGCGGCGCGCGACCATGCCATTGGAGAAGGCTATCTTGTTGTTGATCCGCACAGCGTCATTGCAACACATATCGGCCAATTGCTTACCCCTCAGGCGCATCGTCTGTTTGGCCCGGATGAAGCGCAGCAATTGCTCGATAATGTGCAGCAGCGTCATAGCCATCTGGTCGAAACACTCACGCCGCAGCCCCTGACACTCGCCGCGCTGACACGTCTGTTCAAGGCCTTGCTGGCCGATGGTATTCCTCTGGCGCATCCGCTGCCGGTGCTTTCTGCCATTGC
>JBKEEC010000057.1:0-6950 GCA_047975785.1 Sphingomonadaceae bacterium
ATCAGGGTTGAACGCGCTTACGAAAAGCGTGCCCCCTGACAGATTTTTGCTGGCACCTCCTGTTCGGGGCGCAGCTATACCCACAAATCCAGTAAAAATAAACTCCCGATAAGGACCAGTTATGCTGAACAAAATCGCCAAAGCAGTGCTTGGATCATCCAATGATCGCTACGTAAAAACTCTCCGTAAAATCGTCACTCAGAACAATGAACTAGAACCAGAAATTGAGGCTATGACGGATGAGGAACTTCAGGCCCAGACCATCCGCTTCCGGGAACAGTTGAGCGAAGGCAGGACTCTGGATGATATTTTGCCAGAAGCCTTTGCTACAGTTCGTGAAGCATCAAGGCGCGTTCTGGGAATGCGCCACTTTGATGTGCAGCTGATAGGCGGGATTGTTCTTCACCGCGGCGAAATTTCAGAGATGCGGACAGGCGAGGGCAAGACGCTGGTTGCAACGCTCGCCACTTATCTTAACGCCATTGAAGGCAAGGGTGTCCATGTTGTTACGGTGAATGATTACCTCGCCAGCCGCGATGCGGAATGGATGGGGCAGATCTATCGCTGGCTTGGGCTGAGTGTCGGGGTGATTGTGCCCAATCTCAACGAGCATGAGCGGCGCGATTCATACGCATCCGATATTACCTATGGAACGAATAACGAGTTCGGCTTTGACTATCTGCGCGATAATATGAAGCACGAGCGCAGCCAGATGGTGCAGCGTCCATTCAACTATGCCATTGTCGATGAGGTGGACTCAATCCTGATTGACGAAGCACGAACCCCGCTGATCATTTCCGGCCCGACCGAGGACAAGAGCGAACTCTATATTGCGCTCGACAAGGTGGTGAAAGATCTGCCTGAAACCTGGTATGACAAGGACGAGAAAAGCCGCAATATCACCCTGACCGAAGAAGGGGTTGAAGAGGTCGAGAAACTTCTGATTACGGCGGGTCTGCTGGAAACAGAAAATCTCTATGATGTGGAGAATACGCAGGTTGTGCATCATCTGGATCAGGCTCTGCGCGCCAACCAGATGTTCAAGCGGGATATTGATTACATCATCAAGGATGAAAAGGTCGTCATTATTGACGAATTTACCGGCCGGATGATGGATGGAAGACGTTGGTCAAACGGCTTGCATCAGGCTGTGGAAGCCAAGGAAAATGTCAAGATCGAACCGGAAAACCAGACTCTGGCTTCCATCACTTTCCAGAACTATTTCCGGATGTATCCCAAACTGTCCGGCATGACCGGAACAGCAGCAACCGAAGCATCCGAGTTCTGGGATATTTACAAGATGAATGTGGTGGAAATCCCTACCAACCGGGCGGTTGCCCGCGTTGATGAGGAAGACCAGTTTTACAAGAATACACAGGACAAGTTCCGCGCCATTGCCGCTGCGATCCGCGAAAAGAACGAGATCGGGCAGCCGGTTCTGGTGGGCACAGTGTCGATTGAAAAATCCGAAATGCTTGCCAAATTTCTCGATGAAGAAGGGGTGAAGCATAATGTCCTGAATGCGCGTTTCCACGAAATGGAAGCGCATATCGTGGCGCAGGCCGGGCGCCTTGGGGCAGTTACAATTGCGACCAACATGGCAGGTCGCGGAACGGATATTCAGCTTGGCGGCAATGTCGATTTCCGGATCGATGACGAATTGCGAGATATGCCGGACGGCCCGGAACGCGAGGAAGCGGTTGAGCGTATTCGCAGCGAGGTAGAGGCTGAACGTCAGGGCGTCAAAGATGCTGGCGGGCTTTTTGTTCTTGGGACAGAGCGCCATGAAAGCCGCCGGATTGATAACCAGCTTCGAGGTCGCTCCGGGCGTCAGGGTGATCCGGGCCTGAGCCGTTTCTATCTCTGTCTTGAAGATGATCTTTTGCGTATTTTCGGGCCGGATACACTGTTTTCACGTATGATGAATTCCAACCTCGAAGATGGCGAGGCGATTGGCTCCAAATGGTTGTCGAAAGCCATAGAAACAGCCCAGAAAAAGGTTGAGGCCCGCAATTATGATGTCCGCAAACAGGTCGTTGAATATGATGATGTGATGAATGACCAGCGCAAGGTCATTTATGAGCAACGCGCCGAAATCATGGACAGTGAAGCGGTCGATGACGTGGTGCTCGATATGCGCCACGATACGGTTCATGCACTGGTGGCAGAGGCCTGCCCGCCTGGCTCTTACCCGGAGCAGTGGGATGTTTCCGGGCTGAAAACCCGGCTGGAAGATGTGCTGGGCGTCACTCCGCCCATTGATGACTGGCTGGAAGAAGATACGGTAGAGCCGGATCTTATCGAAGACCGGGTGCGTGAGCAGACCGATACAATTATGGAAGAAAAGATCGCCGCCACCCAACCGGATATCTGGCGTCAGGTAGAAAAAAGTGTGTTGCTGGAACGGCTGGATCACCACTGGAAAGAGCATCTGGCGACACTGGATGCCTTGCGTCAGGTCATATTCCTTCGCGCTTACGCACAAAAGCAGCCAATTAATGAATACAAGCAGGAAGCATTTGGCCTGTTTGAACGAATGCTGGACACATTACGGGAAGATATTACCGGCATTCTTCTCAAGAGTGAATTGCGTATGGCTCCGCCGGTAGAGCAGGAATTGCCGGATCTGCCTGATTTCCTGACCGGGCATATCGAACCATTGACGGGCATAGATAATTCCGATGATGGCGATGGCTCTGCTGACAGGGCGGCTCTTTTCGGTTCGCTGGCTGGTTCTCCTCGTGCAGCATTCAGTCCTGGTGGTGCTGCCAGTCAGGCAGATAACCCCTATGCCGGTATGAATATCAGCCGCAATGCGCCCTGTCCGTGCGGGTCAGGCAATAAATACAAACATTGCCATGGATCGACGAACCGATAGCAAAGTGCGCTGAGCCTGATTTATTACACTCTGGCCGGGCCTGCGCAGCCGCGCAGTGCCTGAGCGTTTCAAACTGATACAGCATTGAATAGGTGCAACGCTGGGCAGAGGGTCAGCCCATCCGGTGCGGAGAAGGGTCACCAAGCTCGGATACAAGCTGTTCGTGTGCGGCAGACAGACATTTCTGATACTCTGTAGCAACTTTGTCTTCATGGATTCCGGCCAACTGGCCAAGTTTCTGAATTGCGGTAAATTCGTCCATTGTCGCCACGATATCCATGGCGTTTGCCTGCTCTATGTCCAGTAATTGGGCCAAAAGACGGGTTGCACGCGCACGGCGGCGAAATTCGAACTCCATGAGACGGGAGGTTTCAAACTCCTCTTTCTTGCACATTGCCCGCCCAAGATCAAAAGCCATGGGGAGCAGATACCATACTTCCTGTGTCTGACGTATGAATATGGTATTTCGGCGCAGTTCAATTTCCGGCGGGAGTGTACGGAAAATGGCCGAATCAGGCTGCAACCAGCCCTTTGACAACACTTTCAAACAAGGCGCGGCCATCGCTTCTGCCGTGGGCCTGTTCAATCGCGCGTTCGGGGTGCGGCATCATGCCCAGAACATTGCCTGCTGCATTCAGGATGCCGGCAATATTGCGCTGTGATCCGTTGACAGGCTCTGAATAGCGAAAGGCAATTCGGCCATCCTTTTCCAGCGTATCCAGCGTTGCATCATCGGCAAAGTAATTGCCATCGTGATGGGCGACGGGAATACGGATTTCTGCCCCCTGATCATAGGCAGAGGTGAACAGGCTTTGTGAGTTTTCTATTCGCAGAGGGACAGTACGACAGATAAAGTCCTGCCCGGCATTGCGCATCAGCGCACCCGGCAGAAGCCCGGTTTCGGTCAGAACCTGAAAGCCGTTGCAGACACCGAGCACAGGAACCCCGCGATTGGCGGCCTGAACAACAGCTTGCATTACCGGGCTGCGTGCCGCCATGGCTCCGCTTCGCAGATAGTCACCATAGGAGAATCCGCCGGGAAGTGCGATGAAGTCCAGCCTGTCAGGAAGGTCGGCATCACCATGCCACACCCTGATAGCTGGTGCCCCGGATACAGTTTCCAGCGCAACCGCCATATCCCTGTCACAATTGGAGCCGGGAAAGGTAATTACCGCTGAACGAAAGGCAGACATCAGGCGGCCTCTTTGGTGGAAGGGTGTTTTTCTATGCGGTAATTTTCGATTACCATATTGGCGAGCAGTTTCCGACACATATCGTCCAGCACTTCATCGCTGGTGTCATCGGCAATGTTCAGCTCAATCAGACGACCTGCACGCACATCATCAATACCGGAAAATCCAAGCCCTTCAAGCGCATGGTGAATGGCTCGTCCCTGCGGATCAAGCACACCCGGTTTGAGGCTGACATGGATGTGGACTTTCATCGGGCAAACCTTTCACGGCATAGCGGATTCGTTGCTCGCAGCCTATGGCGTGCAAGGGTCTGAACTGCAAGGGCAGTGTAGCATTAATCCGTGGTGGAAACTACAGTTTGACCTGCCTGCTTCCTGTCACTTTCCGGTCGAGGAAGGACATGCACAATAACGGCCTGCCCAGGAACCAGATATTTTTGCGCAAGACTGGCCAGATCACCTGCAGAAACCGTTTCGAGTATCGCGCGCGTGGACTTGTAGCGATCAATCCGGTCACTTTCACTTTGCGCTCGGTCAACCAGTGATAGCCAGCCAGGGTTGGATTTCAGCGCATTATCATAGCCTTCGATCAATGGCCGGGTAGCTCGTGACAGCAAATCTGCAGAAACCGGCTGTGTGCGCATATTCTCGATAATGGTGTTAATCGCGTTTTCTGTTTTCCCGATTTCATCCGGCCTGACAGAAACGCTGATAGAGAATGTCCCGTAATCACGCCAGTTCTGTGACATGGAGCTGTTAACCGAGGGGGAATAGGCCATGCCCAGACCTTCGCGCAGGCTCTCCATGAGCGAGAGATTGATAACCCGTTCCAGAACGGACATGTGGACGGTTTCTTTCTGGGAACGGTTATCGGCTGTAGGCCAGACGTAATACACCAGAGATGTGTCAGATTCTCCATCATGATAAAGTGTTCGCTGGCTGCGATCGGGAGTAAACTTCCGTTCGCGTGCTGCCTCGCGTGGCAGGAACTCCGGCTCCCGCTCTGGCAGGGTTCCTAGCGTCCGGGCGACAAGGTCAATTGCCTTCGCCTCGTCAAAATCTCCTACCAGACCGATTTCAATGGCGCCATTTTTGAGCCTGTCCCCGACAAGGGGCTGCATGGCAGCAAAGGTCAAGGCTTCATAGTCGGGCTGACTGGCAATGGTAAAACGCGGGTCATTATCGGATAATATTGCGCTGATATTGCTGGAAAGCGCGCTGGTAGCGGTGGCGTTCATCCGGGCAAAATAGTCCGGCAGAGAGCGGTAAAACCGCACTTCACCTTCACGGCGATACCCCGGATCTGTCAGACCCGCGGCCAACAATTGCAATTGCAGTTCCAGATCGCGCGGCGTGGTGGTGCCGCTCATCAGAAAATCATCGGTTCCGTTACTGACATTGAGTGACGCGGTGTGCCCGGCCAGTATTGTTGTCAGCTCATCCAGCGAATGTTTGCCCAGCCCACCGGCAGGAAGCATAGGGACAAGAGTTGTTTCAAGCGGGTTCTCCACTGTGTTAAGCAAGTTTCCGCCATCCAGACTCAGGCGAAAGGAGATTCGATCTGCCCTGAGATTTGTTGGTTTCAGGTTGAGGCGCACTCCGTTGGAAAACCGGATTTCCCGTATGCCAAGGCGGGCATCTACCCTGTCTGTCGTGATTTTGCCCGCCGGTCCGAAATCTGTATAGCCAAATACCGGAATATCCCTGATTTCCGGTGGGGAGACAGGTATCGCCATGGCTTCTTCCCAGACAGAGCGGAGGGCGTCTCTTCCTCCTTCAGGGGCGCCTTTGCCTTCAAACCGGATCAGGGGGGCAGTCAGGGCAGAGGAATCCTGACGCAAGGCTGTCAGCACAGCGGCGGGGGTTACGGAAGGGGTAAAGTTTTCAAACCGCATCAGCCTGTCGGATGGAGATTCTGCAATTGTGCCGTCTTCCAGCCAGCCCGTGACCTCATTGAATAGTGCGCGGTTACTGCGGGTTTGTTCGCCTGCGGCCGCATTCTCATAGGCAGTGCGAAGTCGTGCCATTTCTTCGGCTACTTCGCTTTCTGTAAATCCATGGGTAATCCCTGCATGCCATACCGGCACACTTGCTTCCATTCCCCGCTTCCAGCCACCTGCCACCGTATCGATGACCAGACTGGTTGTGCGACCATCTTCAAACACATCGCTGGTGCCAAACCCTGCGCCCTTGAATGGTGGGTCAGCTTCACGAGCAAGAGCCGCCAACCGGCGATTGATAATGGCATAGCCAATTCTGGAGAGCAGTTTCTGGCGCCACTGTGCGGTATTTGTCACCCTGCCGTCCCACGCAAGATTGCGGGCAATCCGGATACGTTCAGGCAGCGATGGGTCCAGATAGATGTCGCTCTGTCCCTGAGCCATTATATCGACAGGGCCAGCCGTGGCGGGGGCAGGTCTGGGTGCTGCCTTCCAGCTGGAAAAATAGCGTCGGATTTCTGTTTCGACCATGTGTGGGTCATAATCACCGATCACGACCAACACGGTGTTGGTGGGCACATATTCGCGTGTGTAATAGCCACGTATGTCTTCAGCACTGGCCTGTTTCAGTACATCTTCAGTGCCAAAGGGCAGGCGGTTTGCATAGCGGGCGCCCGGAGTGATGAAAGCAATCTGGTCTTCCAGATTTTTCAACTGATATGTTCGCCGGTCACGCATTTCTGCCAGCAAAACCCCGCGCTCTCGCTCAACCGCATCTTCTGCCAGCGTCAGCTCACTGGCTGTTTCACGCATCAGCATCAATGCGGTATCCAGCAAGTCAGGCGAATTTTGCGGCAGGTCGAGCTTGTAGACGGTAGCGTCAAATCCGGTGCTGGCATTGGTGTCTGCGCCAAAAGACAGCCCTTTGCGTTCCAGTAGC
>JBKEEC010000058.1:0-33681 GCA_047975785.1 Sphingomonadaceae bacterium
GGACCGGCGCAGCGCGACAGAACGGCAAAAGTCAGGTCAATCGGATCATGGACCTGATTGCGCAATTCGTAGCTGACCCTGCCGCTCGCGATATAACTATCACGCAGGGGGGCAGATGAGTCAGCTGAAAAATCGGCGCAGTGGTTGCAGGAGGTGGAAGCATATTCAACCAGCTTGATCGGCGCATCGGGGTTGCCCATGGCATAGCCACCTTCGGGCGTTTCAACCACTTTGTCTGCCCATTGCTGGCCTGCCGGGGCGGCGATGGGGGCGATAGGTTCGGCTGAGGTGACAGAGCCATCATCCGCCTCATTCGAGTTGCAGGCGGATAGTGCCAGCAAGGCAGGGGCCAGAACGAGGGAGCGGGTATAGAGCGGTGATAATTTCATTCAGACCAGATCCTGGGGTAAATGTTGTAATCAGGAATAGCGGAATCGGTTTTATGAGAGAAGCCCTGCGCTGCAGTTTGCCACAATTGCTTTATGTCTGGCTGGAGCGGAAGGTATCCTGGTGACGGTGCTATTTAAGCCGTGCATCAAGCTGGGGCTGCAGAATCTTCCAGCTATGTGTGTCGGCCAGCACTGTGCCATTAATGGCAAAACTTGGCGTGCCGGTAATGCCGGATTTTTCCCAACTGGCCTGGCTGGCTTCAATCAGACGTTTGGCGCTGGCGCCATCTGAAAGGCAGCTATTGATTTCACTGCGCGTATATCCGCGCTGCGTCATAATATCATAAAAGCCCAGATCACTGGCAATAGCACGGCGCCGCGCCGCATTGTCCCCGCTGACCCAGCGTTGTTTTTGCGCTGCGCTGGTCTTTTCCATCCGGGCAAACCATTCCGGCTGTTTCAGCATCATGACGGCATGATTGCGCGGAAATCTGGATACGGGGCCACAATTGGTCAGCATTGCTGCGGTCAGATCAACGCTGTCCCGGACCATGTTGCGCACTTCAAGAGACAGCTTCCCCGGCCCGATATAGGCAATGTGTAATGCACCATCTCCTTCACGTGCGAAATGACCGCAATGCGAACAGGTGTAGCTGACAAATTCTGTCAATTTGACTTTGGCATTGGGGTTGCCAATCAGATGCCCCCCATCGGTGCGGCTGACTGTGGCGTTCCAGTTCGGTGCAGCAGCAAGACACACTATTGCCCCAAGAGCGGTTGCCATAGCCTTGGCCAGACCGGTCCATTTCATTCGCTTTTTCCCTTCTGCGAATTGCCACCAAGGCTGCGAGCCAGCGATTCAAGAACGACCCGCAGTTCCGGATCTCCTATATCACGCAAGGATTCCCCCAGTTCAACCGGTATCGGCTTCAGCATCGGTGGCGATGCTGCGGGTCTTTCAGCAGATGGTGGCTTAACCACACCTTGCCGAAGTTTGACTTTACTGACTGCCTTGTAGCCAAAAAAGCGATTCACCCGTTCTATAATTTCAGGAATGACATGCTGAATAAGCGGGGCATGTGCAGGCAGGACGACCAGTTGCAGAACGCCATCAGCCTTTTCTCCGGGAGGGAAGCGGATGGATTCAGGCGAGCAAACCCGTGCATGGTGCGGGCCAACAATTTCAGGCCAGCGGGTGACAACGCTGGATTGGACAAAACCAAACCGGCGGAAGGCCGAGCGCCCAATTTGCGGCATAAGGTCCGATATGGCTCTGGCCTCCCCGCCACGCCGCTGGCCTGAGCCTGACTGCCAGCTTCTGGTGGATTTGCCTTTTGGTTGAGAGGGCGGTGATTGGGAGGGCGGGGTATCGCGTCGTTTCATTATACATATTTCCATGCCATAGGTGGCTTGTGAGCGCCAGTCCCCCACCCATTTCTTCCGCATTGCTGGCATGGTATGATTCTGCTGCGCGGGATTTGCCATGGCGCACCCCTGCCGGTGGGTCAATGCAGGATCCGTACCGTGTATGGCTGTCCGAAATCATGCTGCAGCAAACGACAGTAGCTGCGGTAAAGCCCTATTATGAAAGCTTTGTTCGTCGCTGGCCGGATATTCAGTCACTTGCTGCTGCGCCTGAAGAAGATGTGCTCGCGGCCTGGGCAGGGCTTGGTTATTATTCGCGTGCGCGCAATCTGGTTGCCTGTGCGAGGGTGGTGGCAGAGGCAGGTGCCTTCCCGCAAGATGAGCGGGCTTTACGTAAACTTCCCGGTATCGGAAACTATACCGCAGCCGCCATTGCAGCCATTGCCTTTGGCAAGCGCGCAGTGGTGGTCGATGCCAATGTTACGCGGGTGGTTTCCCGCCTGTTTGCCATTGATGAACCCCTGCCAAAATCCGCAAGGCAGGTTTATGCACATGCAGACCAGATTACACCATCAGACAGGGCAGGAGATTTTGCCCAGGCCATGATGGATCTGGGAGCAATTGTTTGTACCGCCCGTTCTCCATCCTGCGATCTTTGCCCTCTGAAAACGGGGTGCAGGGCCTGTTCGGGCGGATACCCTGCCATCTATCCGGTCAAGGCCCCGAAAAAACCAAAGCCGGATCGGACAGGCAATATCTGGTGGATCGAAAGGGAAGGGGCCGTCCTGCTGGTGCAAAGGCCTGATCGCGGGATGCTGGCGCGAATGAGAGCCTTGCCAGATAATGGCTGGAGTGCTGCCCATAATGGGGGCGGGGCACCGCCCCTTGCAGGCAACTGGCAGGATGCAGGCTATATCCATCACAGTTTTACCCATTTCAATCTGACAGCGCGGGTGCAGGTGCTGGAAAATTGCCCCCGATGGCACCCCGAACAGGGGGTGTGGTGGCCCGTGACGCAATTGGCAGAAGCGGGGCTGCCGTCACTTTTTGACAAGGCGGCGCAAAGAGTGCTTGCGTCCGGATTGTCTCCCTCCCAATCTGGTAAAGAGTGATAGAACAGGCGATGACAGCTCAGGCTTTTGGAGGCAGGACCGGGATGAGATGGCGTGAAAATGGTGAGCTGACATTCACCCGCCGCAATTTGTTATATGCTGGCGGAGCATTTGGAGCAGGGGCAATCCTTGCTGCTGGTCTGGCTCCTTCCGCTATTGCGCAGGCAAATGCCTGGCCGGATATAACGGCATTGTGTGATCGATATGTGTCACGGATGAAGGTCGCCAATATGGTGGCTGTCATGGGTTGGGGGCAGAGCCCGCCGGAAACCATTGCCCGCGGAGCATTGACATTGGGAGCGCCGGACCCTGCCGGGGCAGACAGCCTGTATCGCATCTACTCCATGACCAAGCCGGTTACCGGCATGGCAGTGATGATGCTGATTGACGAAGGGCTGATTGCGCTTGATCAGCCTCTGGCAGAAATCCTGCCCAAATTCGCAGATATGAAAGTCCAGAAAATCTATGATGGCGGGATTATGCCTGATGATCTGGAACCTGCAAAGCAGCCCATCACCTTTCGGCATTTGCTGACGCATACTGCAGGGCTGGGTTATACGATTATTCAAAAAGGGCCAATCAGGAAGGCCTATGAGGCTGCAGGTCTTGTGCCGGGGCAAGTGTCCCGGCTCCCTGTCACGCAGATTTTCGGGGGCGGAGAAACAGTCCGTAGTCTGGAATTATTCGCCGATCGTCTGGCCGAAATGCCTTTGGTTGCCCAGCCCGGAACCCGCTGGAGCTATTCCGTTGCCATGGACCTGCTGGGTCGGGTGATTGAAGTTGTCAGTGGGCAGGGGTTTGCCGAATTTCTGCAAGAGAAGCTGTTTGATCCCATCGGGATGACCAGCACCTGGTTTGAGGTGCCAGCCAGTGAAACCGGACGCCTGACTACAAATTATTTTGTTATGAATGATCTGTTGCTGCCCGTTGACCCGCCCACATATTCCGTTTTCTCACAGCCTCCGGCATTTCCATTTGGCGGTGCCGGGCTGGTCAGCAGCCCGCGCGATTATGACAGGTTTCTCCAGATGCTGGCGGGATATGGCGAGGTAGAGGGGCGTCGTGTGATGAGCGAGCGTGCTGTCCGGACAGGAACATCCAATTTGTTGCCGGAAGGCGTATCAACCAAAGGGACTTTCGCAGATGGTGCCGGATTTGGTGCGGCAGGCCGGGTCGGGCTGGGAGATGAGGCGGGCACATATGGCTGGGCTGGTGCTGCCGGAACAACTGGCTTTGTCGATATGAAACGCGGCCTGCGCGCAGCCGTCTATACCCAATATATGCCTGCATCCGCATACAACATCACCCGTGAGTTTGCCGAGGCGGTAAAGCACGATTTGCAACAGATGCGAGCTGCAGCATGATTGCCTTTTCCGGCTCACCGCTCGATCGGGCGGATCATTTGCGGCATGATCCGGCTGCACTGGCAGGAATGATGAATGTTTCAGCCCGCTTGTTGCGGCTTGACGGGTTGATTCCGGCTCTTTCTGCAGAAGGTGGCCTGCAATGGGGGAGTTTGGCAGAAGCACATGACGGAGCAGAACTCGTGTTTCTGGGCCTGCTGGATGGTCGAGCCTGCTTTGCGGCTGTGCCGGATGAAGGCGCGGAAGGTCCGGCATATACCTTGCCCAATATCTGGGGCATTCTCGGCCATTTTTCGGATACGGATCTGGCAATCTATGGCGGGGCACGAAGTCTGGTAGACTGGCACGCCCGTCATCGCTTCTGCGCGCGTTGCGGCCATTCTACCGAAATCGCCAAGGGTGGCTGGCAGCGCAATTGTCCTGCCTGTTCTGCCCAGCATTTCCCTCGCACCGATCCGGTTACTATCATGCTGGTGGAATGGAATGACCGCCTGTTGCTGGGGCGGCAGCCACAGTTTCCGCCGGGCAGGTTTTCTGCACTGGCAGGTTTTGTTGAGCCGGGTGAAACCGTCGAAGAGGCCGTCCGGCGCGAAGTTCTGGAAGAAGCAGGCCTGTCTGTGGGGGATGTGCGCTATGTTGCCAGCCAGCCCTGGCCGTTTCCGTCACAATTGATGATCGGATGTCATGCCCAGGCGCTTGGTTGTGAGCTGACGATTGACAAAAATGAACTGGAGGAGGCCGACTGGTTTACCCGCCGCGAGGTTGAGGAGGCGCTTCAGGGAGCAGAGACGGCGCGTTTTCTGGCGCCGCCCCGGCAGGCTGTTGCCCGTTCACTGCTGGAATGGTGGATGGAGCAGTAGTTTTTATGCTTCAGGCAGAAAATCCGGCACTGACAGATATCGTTCGCCAGTATCGTAATTGAAACCCATCACCCGTGAACCGGAAGCAAGATCAGGCAGTTTGCGGGCAATGGCAGCCAGTGTCGCGCCAGAGGATATGCCAACCAGAAGCCCTTCCTCGGTCGCGCAGCGGCGAGCCATTTCTTTTGCCTCATCAGCATTGACAGCAATAGCCCCATCAATGGCCTGTGTATGCAGATTGGCCGGGATAAAGCCTGCGCCAATACCCTGAAGCGGGTGAGGGCCGGGCTGGCCACCAGAAATAACCGGCGATAATTCAGGTTCAACAGCATAGGCCTTCATTTGTGGCCAGACTTTTTTCAGGGTTTCAGCGCAGCCTGTCAGATGTCCTCCTGTGCCGACACCTGAAATCAGCGCGTCAATCGGGCTATCAGTAAAATCATCCAGTATTTCACGAGCAGTTGTGCGGGCGTGAACCGCGACATTGGCCGGGTTGTCAAACTGGCTTGGCATCCATGCGCCGGGCATTTCGCTCACCAGCTCCAGCGCACGCTCAATGGCGCCTTTCATGCCTTTTTCCTTGGGGGTGAGGTCAAAGCTGGCCCCATAAGCGAGCATCAGCCGACGACGCTCAAGGCTCATGCTTTCGGGCATGACAAGTATCAGCTTGTAACCTTTGACCGCTGCGACCATGGACAGGCCAATGCCGGTATTTCCGCTGGTTGGTTCGATAATCGTCCCGCCCGGCTTCAGGTCACCGCTTTGTTCAGCCGCTTCAACCATGGCCAGAGCGATCCGGTCCTTGATCGAGCCACCGGGGTTGGAACGCTCATTCTTGACCCATACCTCATGATCAGGAAACAGGCGCGAGAGGCGAATATGCGGTGTATTGCCAATGGTCTGAAGGACGTTGTCAGCTTTCATGAAGGCCTCTCCTGCTCAGGAAATTTTGTTTCGAAGGTCTTTGCCCGGCGTAATTCGGGAAATATCCATGCCCATAGCGCAGTAACCACTATGGCGCCAGCACCACCAAACACAACGGCACCAATCGGGCCGAGGAATGAGGCTGCTATGCCGGATTGCATTTCGCCCAGTTCATTGGATGCGGAAATCGCCAGACCCGAAATGGCAGAAACCCTGCCTCGCTTGTTATCCGGTGTATAAAGCTGGACAAGGGAGGAGCGGATAAAAACCGAGATCATATCTGCTGCGCCAAGCAAGGCGAGCATCCCCATGCTGAGGAAGAAATTATGCGACAGGGCAAAGCCGATGGTTGCCGCACCAAAGGCTACCACCGCCCAGAGCATTTTTACCCCGACATTGTTTTCTATCGGGCGGACGGAAAGCAAGGCGGCTATCAGGGCTGCGCCGATTGCTGGCGCGCCGCGCATCAGGCCAAGGCCCTCTGGCCCGACATGAAGTATATCGCGGGCAAAGACCGGCAACATCGCTGTAGCTCCGCCAAGCAACACTGCAAACAGGTCAAGCGAAATACAGCCCAGCAGAAACCGCTCATGCCACACGAACTGCCCGCCTTCGATGATCTGGCGTAGCGGGTGGACTGGTGGCCCCTCATGGCGTGCGCGCACCGGGCGAATTGTCATAATCAGTATGGCTGACATCAACAGGCACAGGGCTGACAGAAAATAGGGCGCATGGGGATACCAGGCAAACAACAGCCCCCCGATAGCCGGGCCGCCAACCGTGCCCACCTGCCAGGCAATGGATGACAGGGCAATCGCACGCGGTAACAGACGATGCGGAACAATATTGGGCGCAATGGCTGACAGGGCGGGGCCGTTAAACACTCTGGCCGCACCATGCAGGGCTGCAAGACCAAACAGAATTGGCAGATTGAGCGCGCCATTCATGGTCAGCACAGCAAGCGCAAGGGCAATCAGCGCATCGACCAGATTGGCGCACAGCACAACCACGCGCCGGTCAAACCTGTCAGCGGCCAGCCCGGCGAGCGGAGTCAGCAGCAAGAGCGGAATAAACTGGGCCAGTCCAAGCAGACCCAGCTGGAATGCTGCCTGAGCGGGTGCCATACCATAATCGCTACGCGCAACATCATAAGTCTGGTAGCCGATCAGCACGACCATGGAGAGCGTTGCAGACACTGCCAGAAAGCGTGCTGCCCAGAACCGCCGGAAATCAGGAATATTGAGTGGGGAGCCTGGTTCTTTTTCAGAAGATGTCGGCGAAATGGAGGAAGTGTCAGTCACATCTGCGCCCATGGCAGTCATGGGACAAAATGCCAAGCAATCAGATCATGAGGCGGTAAAAGGCAAACTTGCACATCGGTGCAAGGCCATGAAAATCAACGTGATCGGCGAAGGCGCGGATTGGGCTGCAGCGCATCAATGATGGTCACGAAATCATCAATACGGATGATTCGTTCAAACTGGAACCCGGCCCGTTCATCACGTTGCCAGATGACATAGGCTTCTATCCGGCCAATAACCGGAAGGCGGACAATAACCCTGTCGCCACGGGCAAGGTCAGGGGCCTGATCAATCATGAAGCCATGAGCAGAAATATTGCTGATATGAATCGGAATGTCGCCGCGCTCATGATGCTCGGCGAGGACTTTGTAATCGACAGGGTGCCGTGCAGCACGGCGTTTGTCAGTTACTGAAAGTTGCGCTCCGACACTCACGCTTCTTTTTCCTCCATCGGGGTTGGAAACCTGCTAATGAACGAAAACTGCCAACATTTGGTAAAGCATAATGTACTGATTTGGCACAATGTATCATTTTCGGCACATATTTTACAGTGTTTATGCCGATATTATGCCGTGGCGCTTTTTTCCGAGGCTGAGTTTGACAGAAACTCCTTCTGCCGGCCTGACAAGAAGTGCAGGATCGGAGACGGTTTCCCCGTCCAGCTTTACAGCACCCTCACTGACCTTGCGCTTGGCCTCGCCATTGGAACTGGTAAATCCGATAGAGGTGCAGATGGCGGCAATCGTCATGCCGTCCGGTCCTGTGGCCAGATGTGGCAAATCTTCACCCATGCCGCCCGCAGCAAAGGTTTTTTGCGCGGTGTGTTCAGCATCGCGGGCTGCATCCGCCCCGCGCACCAATGCCGTCACCTCATTGGCCAGAACGATTTTGGCAGAGTTGATTTCGCTACCTTCCAGTGTTTCCAGCCGGCGGATTTCATCTAGCGGGAGGTCGGTAAACAGGCGCAGGAACCGCCCGACATCCCGATCATCGACATTGCGCCAGTATTGCCAGAAATCATAGGCGGGAAGCTGGCCTTCGTTCAGCCAGACGGCACCGGCTGCTGTCTTGCCCATTTTTGCGCCATCTGCCGTGGTCAGCAGAGGAGTGGTCAGGCCGTATAGTTCGGCGCCATCCATCCGGCGGCCCAGTTCCATTCCGTTTACGATATTGCCCCACTGGTCTGACCCGCCCATTTGCAGGCGCACACCCATTGCGTTTGCCAGATGCCGGAAATCATAGCCTTGCAGAATCATGTAATTAAATTCGAGAAAGGTCATCGGCTGTTCCCGGTCCAGCCTCAGCTTGACCGAATCGAAAGTCAGCATCCGGTTGATTGTGAAATGCCGCCCGACTTCCTGCAGCAATTCAATATAGCCGAGCGATCCGAGCCAGTCCTGATTATTGACCATAATCGCATCGGTTGGACCATCGCCAAAGGTGAGCAATTTTTCAAACACGGTGCGGATAGAAGAAATATTAGTCTCTATCGTGTCATTATCGAGCATTTTCCGGCTTTCGTCACGCCCGGTCGGATCACCGATGCGAGTAGTTCCGCCGCCCATGACCACGATGGGTTTATGCCCCGTCTGTTGCAGTCGGCGCAACATCATGATCTGGACCAGACTGCCAATATGAAGACTTGGCGCAGTGGCATCAAAGCCGATATAACCCGGCACGATCTGTTTTTGTGCCAGGGTATCCAGCCCCTGTGCATCAGTCATCTGGTGGATATAGCCGCGTTCATCAAGCAGGCGGATCAGATCGGATTGATATTGGGTCATTATCGTTTGCCTCCGGGGAAGCGGCGCGGTTAGCATGGAGGACGCAGCTTGCAAACCTACACCCTGATTGCTCATCCGGATTTTCCGGCGCGCAATATTCGATCGGTCGAAGCCCGGATTATCGGGCATGACCGCCAATGGCTGCGGTTGCGGTGGCGCCTTGAAGGGGGACAGGATCTTGTCATCCCGCCATTTGCAGGACGTGGCCGGGCAGATGAGCTATGGCAATCAACCTGTTTTGAGGCGTTCTTGCAGCCTTTGGGTGGACAGACCTATGTGGAGTTGAACCTGTCTCCGTCAGAACGGTGGGCAGCCTATGATTTCGATGCTCCGCGAGAAAATATGCGTGAGCGTGCCTTCCCCCATGAACCGGACTGCACCATCCGGCAAGGCAGCAATATGGTGATTTTTGATGCAGCTATTCCTGATGATGGATTGCCGGATGCGCCTTGCGCCATGGGGATAGGCGCAGTTCTGGAAGAAACAGACGGCGTGAAAAGTTACTGGGCACTTTCTCATGGTGATGGAGCACCTGATTTTCATGATCCTACTTGCTTCACAGCCAGGCTTGATGCACCGGAACATTCATGAAATTTGGAATCGACCGTCTGCTATCAGAGGCAGAGCTAAGAAAGCCGCTTGAGGGAAAACGCGTTGCACTGGTTGCTCACCCGGCATCGGTGACAGAAGACCTCACCCACTCGCTTGATGCCCTGATCACAGCAGGTATTGATGTGACCTCTGCTTTCGGCCCACAACATGGCCTGAAGGGTGACAAGCAGGATAATATGGTCGAATCGGAGGACGAGATCGACCCGCACTATAATATCCCGATCTACAGCCTGTATGGTGAAGTCCGCCGTCCTGCCGCAGAGATGATGGATAGTGCCGATGTGTTCCTGTTCGATTTGCAGGATCTTGGCTGCCGTATCTATACATTTGTCACGACACTCCTGTATCTGCTGGAAGAAGCTGCCCAGCGCGGAAAATCTGTATGGGTGCTGGACAGACCGAATCCCGTCGGCAGGCCGGTGGAAGGGTCACTCCTGCTTCCGGGGCAGGAAAGCTTTGTTGGCGCTGCTCCCATGCCCATGCGACACGGGATGACAATGGGTGAAATGGGCCACTGGTTTATCCGGCACTTTGGTCTTGATCTCGATTACCGGGTCATTGACATGCACTACTGGCTGCCAGAGCAGGGGCCGGGTTTTGGCTGGCCGGACAGCCGGATATGGATTAATCCCAGCCCCAATGCTGCCAGCCTCAACATGGCCCGCGCCTATGCCGGAACCGTCATGCTGGAAGGCACGACATTGAGCGAGGGCAGGGGCACAACCCGCCCGCTCGAAGTGCTGTTTGGTGCGCCGGATATAGACGCGGCCAGAGTTCTGGCGACAATGAATGAAATAGCCCCGCACTGGATGGAGGGCTGCGCCTTGCGCGAATGCTGGTTTACTCCCACATTTCACAAACATGGCGGCGCCTTGTGCCATGGATTGATGATTCATGCCGAAGGGCCGTTTTACGATCATGCGCTTTTCCAGCCATGGCGATTGCAGGCACTTGCGTTCAAGGCGATCCGGACAATCATGCCTGACTATGAAATCTGGCGGGATTTTCCCTACGAATATGAGTTTGACCGCCTGGCAATTGATGTGATCAATGGCGGCTCGTTTTTGCGCGAATGGGTGGATGATCCGGCGGCATTGCCGGGCGATCTTGATGCAGAAGTCAAAGGGGACGAACTACTCTGGCGTGAACGGGTCAGTGATCTGCTGCTTTATTAAAGAGAGTTTTACACCCCCTGTTTGCGGCTAAGGTCGCGCATTGCATCGTCCAGCCCTTCCAGCGTTAACGGATACATTCGCTGATTGACAATCTGCTGCATCAGTTTTGTGGATTGGGAATAGCCCCAATGCTGTTCGGGTGTGGGATTCAGCCAGACCATCGCCGGATAGGTATGCGCCATGCGCTCCATCCATACAGCACCTGCCTCCGGGTTCATATGCTCTACACTGCCGCCCGGATGGGTGATTTCATACGGGCTCATGGCAGCATCGCCGACAAAGATCACTTTATAATCATGCCCGTATTTATGCAGAATATCCCAGGTATTGGTGCGTTCACTCCAGCGGCGCCGGTTATCTTTCCATACACCTTCATACAGGCAGTTATGGAAATAATAGAATTCCATATTCTTGAACTCGGCAGTCGCGGCACTGAACAATTCTTCGCACAGGCGGATAAACGGGTCCATTGATCCGCCAACATCAAGAAACAGCAGCAGTTTGACGGCATTATGTCGCTCAGGCCGCATATGAATATCCAGCCAGCCCTGTTTGGCCGTGCCCTCTATGGTGGCATCGAGATCAAGCTCGTCGGCTGCACCTTCACGGGCGAAACGGCGCAGACGGCGCAGGGCCACCTTGATATTGCGCGTGCCAAGTTCGCGCGTATTGTCGAGATTGGCAAATTCGCGCTTTTCCCAGACCTTGATTGCTCGCTTGTGCTTGCTCTCTCCGCCTATGCGGACACCTTCAGGGTTATAGCCCGAATGGCCGAACGGGCTTGTCCCGCCGGTTCCGATCCATTTGTTTCCGCCTGAATGGCGCTCTTTCTGTTCCTCAAGACGCTTTTTGAGCGTCTCCATGATCTCATCCCAGTCGCCCAGAGATTTGATCTTTTCCATTTCTTCAGGAGAGAGGAATTTTTCGGCTACAGCTTTCAGCCACTCTTCGGGAATCTCAACCTGATCCTGACCGTAATCGGAAAGAATCCCCTTGAAAACCTTGTTGAATACCTGGTCAAATCTGTCGAGCAGGCCCTCATCTTTGACGAAGGTTGTTCGTGACAGGTAATAGAAAGCCTCCGGCGTTTCGGAAATAACGTCCCTGTCCAGCGCCTCGATAAGCGTCAGATGTTCCTTGAAACTGGCCGGAATACCGGCAGCGCGTAATTCATCGACAAAATTGAAAAACATGGTGCGCCTATACCGCCCGATTGGCCTTTGCGCCAGAGTTTCGCATCGGTTTCTCTTTACACTTGTAAGCAATGCTTACAAAAACTATGCAGGTTCTGAGCACAATATCATAAGAGGATGCCTGCAATGCTTACACTTTACAGTTTTGGCCCGGCGGCAAATTCGCTCAAGCCCATGCTGACCCTGTTCGAGAAATTCGAATATCAGAAGGGGTTCACCGTTCACCGGCTTGACCCCACCAATTTTGAACATCATCAGGACTGGTTCAAGCAGATCAATCCGCGCGGTCAGGTGCCGGCGCTGAAAGACGGCGATCGCATTGTGACTGAAAGCACAGTGATTTGCGAATATCTGGAAGATGCGCATCCGACACAAGTGGTTCTGCGGCCTGAAGACCCGTTTGACAGGGCAAGTATGCGAGCCTGGACCAAATGGGTGGATGAATATTTCTGCTGGTGTGTCTCAACAATCGGGTGGCATCGTGGAATCAGGCCGATTGCGCAAAAACTCAGTGATGAAGAGTTTGAAGCGCATCTGAAGAAGATCCCTGTTCCCGAACAGCAACTGAAATGGCGCCGCGCCCGCGAAGGCTTCCCACAGGATATGCTGGATGAGGAAATGCGCAAGATCGGTGTATCAGTGCGGCGGCTGGATGATCATCTGGCGGATCATGAATGGCTGGCAGGCAATATGTATTCGCTGGCTGATATCTGCAATTTTGCCATTGCGGGCGGGATGCAGTTCGGCTTTTCTGATCTGGTCAACAGGGAAGATACACCACATTTGCTACGCTGGATTGAACAGATAGGTGCGCGTCCTGCGGTGCAGAAAATGTATGCCGAAATCCCGATGGAAAAGCTGGGCGGAAAAGACTGATACCAAACGGCAATGATGCTGACGCATCAGCAATTTGAAACGCTCAGGCGCCGCGCGGGCCTGACCAATGCGTGATGAGTCAAGCTCATCACACATTGGCATGAAAGGTTTTCTGATTTCCTGTTCCGGTATCTGGCCGCTTCACCTCATAGATGCGATGCGGCCAGGGCAGACTATGGCTTCAGTTATTTCTTCGCGCCATGAATGCGAGGCGTTCAAACAGCATGACATCCTGCTCGTTTTTCAGTAATGCACCGTGCAGGGGCGGGATAGCTTTGGTTGGATCACGATCCTGCAGCACCTCAAGCGGCATATCCTCATTGAGCAGGAGCTTGAGCCAGTCGAGCAATTCACTGGTGCTGGGCTTTTTCTTCAGGCCGGGGACATCGCGCAACTCGTAGAAAATATCCATCGCCTTGCTGACCAGTATTTTCTGGATGCCGGGGAAATGGACGTCGATGATGGATTGCATCGTCTCCCGGTCAGGAAATTTGATATAATGAAAGAAACAGCGGCGCAGAAATGCATCAGGCAGTTCCTTCTCATTATTGGAGGTGATGACGACAATGGGGCGTTCCTTTGCCTCAATCCGTTCCTGTGTTTCGTACACATCGAAACTCATCCGGTCGAGTTCCTGTAGCAGATCGTTGGGAAACTCGATGTCCGCCTTGTCAATTTCGTCAATCAGCAGAACAGGGAGCTGATCGCTGGTAAAGGCTTCCCACAGCTTGCCCTTCTTGATGTAGTTGCGGATATCATGCACGCGCTCTTCACCCAATTGCCCATCACGAAGGCGTGCCACCGCATCATATTCATAAAGGCCCTGCTGGGCTTTGGTTGTGCTTTTGACATTCCATTCAATCAGCGGAGCGTTGATAGCATTGGCAATTTCATGGGCGAGAACTGTTTTCCCGGTGCCCGGCTCTCCCTTGACCAGTAGCGGGCGGCGCAGGGTAACAGCGGCATTGACCGCAACTTTCAGGTCTTCTGTGGCGATATAATTGCTGGTGCCTTCAAAGCGTTGGGTCATAAAAGCTCTCAATTGTGGAAGGTGATTTGCCCTGTGGGTAATGGCTTGAAACTTGCGGCGCAAGTATGATCAGGCCAGAAACGGGCATTGAGGAAACTTGTGTTCAGGAAACGGGAAGGGCGAGTATACGCAGCGCCAGAAGTTCCAGCACGTCCTTGTCTAGCGGGGCTTTCGTATTGTTCCAGCTTATGATCAGGACCCGCCATGTTCCGCTCTTGTCCTGTAGCAGCCAGCTCAGATTGATGACCCCCGGTTCGGAACCGCCCTTGAATCCGACATAGGCCCATCTTTCCTTCACCGGGGGAGTCACGGAAGGGTTGATTGCCAGTATATTACGAATAACCGGATCGTCACTGGCCTGAAGCTGCGCCAGAATAGCGCGCAAATCCTGCGTGCTGGCATACCATTCTATTGTGTCTATCGCATGTGGCTCGGTAAAAACCGGAGGTGTGATATTGGACGGGTCGCCCCCGATACGCGTATCCAGTGCTTCAAGCTGGCTGGCCTGTTCCGCTTCGTTTGCGCTGGCAAAGGCATGGCCCATTGCCGGGTCACCTTTCAGCGCAAACAGTTCAAGCGTCGAGAGAAACGGCAGCATCCTGTCTGGAGCCGCGTGCCCGCTCTGGCGCACACTGCTGGCGATTGTGTCGCGTCCAAGAACGGCAATCAACTGGTCGGTTGCGGTATTATCGCTGATGGAAATCATCATTGTGGCCAGCGTTGCGAGTGTCACAGGTGTTCCGGCAGGCCAGTCCTGCATTTGTCCGCTGGGAAGGGAAAAATGATCCAGCCGGACAATATCATCCCAGTGGCGTTCCCCATTGGCGATTGATTGCGCGAGTGCTGCCAGAACATAAAGCTTGGAAGTGGAACCAATCGCCAGTTCGCTATCAGGATTGAGCGAAAGTGTTGGCTCGGCCCAGCGATCAAGCGGCGCATACAGCGCGCTGACATCGCCTGGCAGGGCTTTTAGCTGCGAGAGAGTGGCTTCGGGCGTATCGTTGAGTGTTTGATAATCATTGATCAGCAAGCCGTCGATCAGATTTTCGCCATGGGGTGAAAGAGCGATATTCCCCCCGGCCATCGCCTTCTCGAAACGCAGCATGAAGCGCGCACTGTTATTATTGGCTGGCTGCACTGATTCCAGCGCAACAAAAGGCCCGAATTGTGTTTCCAGCTGTTTGAACAGGCTATGGAGCTGACTGGCCGGAATCTGCGCAAGGAATCCTGCAGAGAACACGCTTTCAGCCGGTTTTCGCTCCTGCATCACCTCAATGGCATCTTGCGTGCGCTGTTCCATCGCTTGTGCTGTAACAGGCATGGGGTCAGCTCTCGCCTTTTCAGAAGGGGCGGGCGTTTGCGCCTCTAGCGGAGTGGAAAATGTCAGGCCTGTTGCAAGAAAGCCCGCAATCAGGAAAAGGGCAATGTGACGGGCCGGTTTGAGTGACATGCGCGTTTCTCCTGCTTTGTAAGAGATCAGGGAGGTTACGCATCAATCATGTCGCGGTCCAGTTCGCCGGCACGGTTCTGGATAAAGTTGAAGCGGTGTTCCGGATTGCGACCCATAAGCTGGTTGACCAGTTCCTTGACTGCTGCGCGCTGCTCATATTCCGGCGGAAGGGTGATGCGGATCAGACTACGTGACGCGGGATTCATGGTCGTTTCGCGTAATTGCTGCGGGTTCATCTCTCCCAGCCCCTTGAAACGGCCGACTTCAACTTTCTTGCCCTTGAAAAGGGTGTCTTCCAGTTCGGCCCGGTGGGCATCGTCACGGGCATAGTGACTTTCCTTGCCCGCTGTAAGCCGGTAAAGCGGAGGCTGGGCAAGAAACAAATGACCGCGACGCACCAGCTCTGGCATTTCCTGAAAGAAAAATGTCATCAGCAAGGTTGCAATATGTGCGCCATCAACATCGGCATCGGTCATGATAATGATACGGTCATAGCGCAGGTTTTCCGGATCATTATCCTTGCGTGTGCCGCAACCCAGAGCAAGCACAAGGTCAGCAATTTCGCTATTGGCGCGGATTTTGTCGGCACTGGCACTGGCGACATTGAGGATTTTGCCGCGAATGGGCAGGATCGCCTGAGTCTTGCGGTCCCGCGCCTGCTTTGCGCTCCCGCCTGCACTGTCCCCTTCAACAATGAAAAGTTCGGTTTCCCCCTCACCCTCGCCGCTGCAATCGGTAAGCTTGCCAGGGAGGCGCAGCTTTTTTGCATTGGTGGCCGTTTTGCGCTTGATTTCGCGTTCAGCCTTGCGACGCAGGCGTTCATCCATGCGTTCCATCACCGTGCCGAGCAGCGCCTTGCCGCGCTCCATATTATCGGTCAGGAAGTGGTCGAAATGGTCGCGCACGGCATTTTCCACCAGACGCGCGGCTTCGGGGCTGGTCAGCCTGTCCTTTGTCTGGCTCTGGAATTGTGGGTCACGGATGAAGACGGAGAGCATAATCTCTGCCCCGCTCATCACGTCATCTGCGGAAATGTCTTTTGCCTTTTTCTGGCCCGTGAGGTCGCCAAAGGCACGCAATCCCTTGGTCAGGGCTGCACGCAGACCCTGTTCATGAGTGCCGCCATCAGGTGTGGGGACAGTATTGCAATACCAGCTTGTTGAGCCGTCAGACCATAAGGGCCATGCGATCGCCCATTCCACGCGGCCCTGTTCTTCAGGGAAATCCTGTCGTCCGGTAAAGGGCTGGGCGGTGACACATTCGCGTGTGCCTACCTGCTCTGCCAGATGATCGGCAAGGCCGCCGGGAAATTTGAATACCGCTTCGGGCGGAACGCCATCATGGGCCAGTGTTGCAACACATTTCCAGCGGATTTCGACCCCGGCAAACAGATAGGCCTTGGAACGGACCAGTTTGAAAAGCCTTTTGGGGCTGAACTGCCTTTCCCCGAATATTTCCGTATCGGGGGTGAAAATAACCGTTGTTCCGCGCCTGTTGGGTGCTGCGCCAAGTGTTTCAATCGGGCCAAGTGTTATTCCGCGGGAGAACTCCTGCGCATAGAGCGTGCGATCTCGCGCGACTTCCACCCGCGTATGTGATGACAGCGCGTTGACAACACTGACCCCCACACCATGCAGCCCGCCGGAAGTTGCATAAGCCTTGCCTGAGAACTTGCCACCTGAATGGAGGGTGGAGAGGATAACTTCCAGTGTCGATTTTCCGGGGAATTTCGGGTGTTCATCAACCGGAATACCGCGCCCGTTATCTGCAATGGACAGGCGGTTCCCTTCTTCAAGGCTGACTTCAATCCGCGAGGCATGACCGGCCACCGCCTCATCCATGGCATTATCAAGCACCTCTGCGGCCAGGTGATGCAGGGCGCGATCATCCGTCCCGCCAATATACATGCCCGGCCGCCTGCGCACAGGCTCCAGCCCTTCCAGAACCTCAATTGAGGAACTGTCATAATCCCCGCTGGAGGTGGGGGTGCCTTCAAAAAGATCATCAGCCATATTATGCCTATAAGCGGCAGTTTCCTGTGCTTACAAGCGGTAGCAGGCGTTTATCTTCAATCCTCGAACTTTGCTGGCGCTGGAGAGACGATAACAACCTGTCCATCGCGCACTTCGCGCACTTCCAGAGCGCGTTCAACCACACCGTCCCTGCCAAAACGGAAGGCACCGTCGAGGCCGAGAAAACCGCCGCGATCATACATACGCTGGATCGGGAAGGGTTTGCCCGGTTTCCACTCTTGCGCAATCCGCAGGGTCAGGAGAACACTGTCATAGCCAAGGGTTGAAACCCGGTAAGGCTGTCCGCCAAAACGGGTTTTGTAACTGTCGGCAAATCGTTTGAATCGCGCATCGGATATGGAGGAAAACCATGCGCCACGCAGGGAGGAAGCTTTTGTAACAGAGCTTTCCCCGCTCCATAATTCCGTCCCCATAAGCTGGGTCGAGCCGCTGCCACGTGGACGCAGTATATCGGCTGCCTGCTCTGCGAAGCGGGCTCCATCGGCAATCAGCACGGTGTCATAGCCGCCTTTGGCCGTCAGCCTGCGTGTTGCGCTGATGATGGACGTATTGCCTCTGGCATAGCGTTCGGTTGTGGCCAGTGTGCCGCCCCATTCCAGCAGGGAGCCGGCAAGTGCGGCTTCTTCCCGGTCGCCATACTGCCCTTCGGGCAGGAGTGCGGCAAAACGTGTAGCGCCCTTGCCGCGTGCATAATTGACTGTGCGGGCAACAACCTGTTCAGGCACCAGACCCATGACAAAGACATTAGGCCCGGCAACGCCGGTGTCGTTGGAAAAGCTGATCATCGGTATTTTGGCGGATTGTGCGATGGAATTGACGACCGTGACGCTTTCCGACATCAGCGGGCCAAGGATCAGTTCGTTACCATCGGCCACAGCGCGCCTTGCTGCTGTCTGGACACCCGATGCCGTATCATAGGTGGTAATCCGCAGATTATCGGCATTGGTATCGAGCAGGGCCATTGTTGCCGCATTGGAAATGCCTTTGCCAACTGCGCCATTATCTCCGCTGACAGGAACAAGCAGCGCAATCCGGTGGCGGTTGGTGTCGGTCGGCAGGGATGTTCCGCCCGGCTTTGGCGTTGGTGTGGTAACAGGCGGCGTGGTGGGGGCAGTGGTTTTGGGAACCATCTGGCACCCCGCCAGAAATACTGCCGCGCCGGCTATGACCAGTTGGCGCCGGTTCAGTGAATTAGCTTTCATGCTTGCCGCTCCGTGTCGTGTCATCCATGAGTGAAGGAATGACAGATAGTGAATCTTCCATACGTATCCGCCCCGGGCTTTATATCGTGGCTACGCCGATTGGCAATCTTGGCGACATAACTTTGCGCAGCATTGACATTTTACGCAATTGTGACGGCGTCGCATGTGAAGATACGCGGGTGACCGGGAAATTATTGCATCATCTTGGAATTAAACAAAGACTCCTGCGTTATGATGACCATGCTTCGGAGCAGGCACGCGGGCGCCTGCTGGATATGATGGAGACGGGCGCAATTGCCCTTGTCAGCGATGCGGGGACACCGCTCATTTCTGATCCGGGTTACCGGCTGGTGAAAGAAGCACGATCACGCAATATTCCTGTCACAAGCCTGCCTGGCCCCTGTGCGGCAATTACCGGACTGACAATGTCCGGCCTTCCTAATGACCGTTTCCTCTTTGCCGGGTTTATCCCAGCCAAAGACAAGGCAAGGGCTGATTTTCTGTCTGGTCTGGCCACACTGGACGCCACATTGATATTTTATGAAACCGGACCACGACTGGCCAGAACACTGGGCGCCATGGCGCAGATTTATGGATCACGCGAACTGGCTGTAGCGCGCGAGCTGACCAAAATGCATGAAGAATGCCGCACCGGAACCGCAACAGAATTACTGGAATATTACTCCGCCCATGAACCACGCGGGGAAATCGTGCTGCTGGCAGGACCGCCTGCGGCCACACAGTTTTCTGGCGAAGATGCAGATGCCTTGCTTGTCACAGCCCTGAAAACAGCGAAACCATCGCAGGCCGCCTCCGAAATTGCCCGCAAAACCGGACTTGACCGTAAAATGCTGTATGCGCGTGCCTTGGAATTGCGTGGCTCATGAACCGTAAAATAGCAGAAAGACGGGGCCGCTCCGCAGAAAGGGCGGCGGCAATTTACCTGCGATTGCAGGGCTGGTCCATTCTGGACAGAAGAGTAAAAACCCCGCGTGGCGAAATTGACCTTGTCGCGCGCAGGCTCAACCATATTACCTTTTTTGAGGTCAAATGGCGCGCTCAGGCGGATCAGCTTGACCATGCAATTGATGAATACCGTTTGCGCCGGGTTGCAGCTGCGGTAGAGGCCGTCGCACATAAATATGCGCAGGATCATCAGGATATCTCGATTGATGTTCTCCTGCTTGCGCCCGGACGCTGGCCGCGCCACATAGTCAATGCCTGGCAGCCCTGATCAGGGCAACAGAGCAGTAAAGGACAGGAAAATAGCCATGAGTTTACGTATCGCTGTTCAGATGGACCCGATCGAGAGCATCAATATTGGCGGTGATTCTTCCTTTGCCCTGATGCTATCGGCGCAGGAACGCGGCTATCACCTGTTTCACTATGATGTGGAGAGCCTGACACTGGATGCGGCTGACCGCCTTTATGTGAAGGCGCGTCCGGTTGATGTCCGGGCGGTTGTCGGCGACCATTACAGCCTTGGCGATCCTGAGCGGCTGGATCTTGGACGGGATATTGATGTCGTCCTGATGCGGCAGGACCCTCCCTTTCACATGGGCTATATCACCGCCACACATTTGCTGGAGCGGATCGGCAAGGAAACGCTGGTTGTGAATGATCCGGCCAGTGTGCGTAACAGCCCCGAAAAGGTGATGGTGCTGGATTACCGGCAATTCATGCCGCCAACACTGGTAACGCGAAGCGTCGATGAAGTGCGGCGATTTATGAAGGAGCATGGTGCGATTGTCGTGAAGCCGATCCATGGCAATGGCGGCAAGGCGATATTCCGTATTGGCGCGGATGGAGATAATCTTTCTGCCCTGTTCGAAATCTTCAACCAGACCTGGCCGGAGCCGCATATGATACAGCCTTTCCTGCCTGAAGTGGCCGAAGGTGACAAACGTATCGTGCTGGTAGATGGCGAGGTTGCAGGGGCGATCAACCGCATACCGGGGGAAGGGGAGTTCCGCTCCAATCTTGCTCAGGGTGGCAGTGCAGAGGCAACCGCGCTGACGCCCCGCGAACAGGAAATTTGTCAGACTCTGGGGCCTGATCTCAAACGGCTGGGGTTACTCTTTGTCGGAATTGATGTGATTGGCGGGAAGTGGCTGACTGAAATCAATGTGACTTCGCCCACAGGTATTGTCGCGATTGACCGTTTTAACGGCACGGACACCGCTGGAATGATCTGGGATGCGATTGAGCGCCGGTTGGCAGTCTGAAAATCAGCGGGCTTTCCGACGTGCTGCGTCAGGCTGGTATCGCTCCAGTATCTGCCCATGGATGATAGGGTTCAGCAAATTCTGGAATGCACAGCCAACTTGCGAATAATCCCACCAGATTACTTCTGATTGCAATGCCTCGATTCCGGGCAGCGTCAGCCAGCAGACCTGCCCCGGATGAAGGCGGTTTATGGCCGTGGCAGAAAATCCCGACAGCGACAGGTCATGCACCACAGTCTGAAAGGCGTGACCACCCGAAACCCGCAAATGAGCGGGTATGGTCACTTCTGAGCGCGGTGCACAGCGATCTTCCTGTGCAGCCGCTTCATAACGGTTTTTTGTGTCGAAGACCATAAAGGGTCTCCCCCTGCTTCGCATAATGCGTCCCGAAAGACCCGCCGCAACATTACGGCTGAGTGCTTCTCACGCTAGATACAGGCAGTTTAGAGTAAATTAACGGGTAGAGTTACCTGAAGTTAACCAATTTATATGTCACTTTTCACGCCACCTTTACGCGGTGGCGCGTGGTAAAGCCGGTTTGTGCCAACGTGACGACCTGGTTGGCAATGACATCAGGTGATTTGAGGGTAGCCGGATCTTCTCCGGGATAGGCGCGGGCGCGCATATCGGTGCGTGTGGCTCCGGGATCAACTATGGCAACGCGCACATCGCTAATCCGTTCCACTTCCTGCGCATAACTGTCGAGCAGGACTTCAAAGGCGGCTTTGGATGCGGCGTAAGCACCCCAATAGGGGCGGGCATTTTGTGCAACACTACTGGTCAGGCCAATCACACGGCCATGGTCACTCCGCTTGAGGAGGGGGTCAAATGTGGCAAGCAAGGCCTGTGTTGCCAGAACATTGGTTGTCAGCGCCTGATTGAATGCGTCAGCCTCTATTTGCGTAACAGGACCAAGCATAGGCAGGTAAGCGGCATTCAGCACCAGAAGATCCAGCTTTGACCATCGCTCTGCCATGGCTGTGGCAAGGCGGGCAATCGCGTCCGGCTCTGTCAGATTCATCGGTGCGATAGTGGCCGTGCCGCCGTTATTGTGGATTGCATCCTCCACCTCTTCCAGCGCCTTTGCGTTGCGGGCAGTCAGAATGACATGGGCGCCCGCCTGTGCCAATGCAATGGCGGTTGCTGCCCCTATTCCTTTGCTTGCGCCTGTCACCAGGGCAATTTGCCCTGAAAGTGGTGTTATGTCAGGCATTTATGCGACCTTGTTGACAGGAAGAGTGAGCTGGGCTGCTTCTGCTTCATGCAGGGCAAGGTCGGTCAGGGATGTCGGATAGTCCCCTGTAAAACAGGCGTCACAAAATTGTGGGCAGCCAGCGTTCCGCTTTTCCTGCCCCACGGCACGATACAGCCCGTCTATCGAAATAAAGGCCAGGCTATCAGCCTTGATAAATTCGCGCATGGGTTCAATTTCCATACGCGCTGCAAGCAATTTTGAGCGTTCGGGCGTATCCACACCATAGAAGCAGCTATGGGCCGTGGGAGGGCTGGCCACGCGGAAATGCACCTCGGCAGCGCCGGCCTCGCGCATCATCTCGACAATTTTCAGGCTCGTTGTGCCGCGTACGATAGAATCGTCAATCAGGATAATGCGCTGTCCTTCTACCAGCGGACGGTTGGCATTGTGTTTTCGTTTGACGCTGGAATGGCGGATGCTGTCCGATGGCTGGATGAAAGTGCGGCCAACATAGTGGCTGCGAATGATACCTTGCTCAAACGGCAGGCCTGATTGCTGGGCATATCCGATTGCAGCAGGAACGCCGCTGTCGGGCACGGGAACAACCAGGTCGGCATCAACCGGGCTTTCTATCGCCAGTTGTTCGCCAATGGCCTTGCGCGCGGCATAAACACTTACGCCGTCAAAGACAGAATCGGGCCGGCTGAAATAGACATGCTCGAAGATGCAGGGGCGTGGTGCGTGACGACCAAACGGATGCAGCGATTCGATATTGCCTTCAAAATCCACCCGCACGAGTTCACCCGGTTCAACCGAACGGACGAATTTTGCGCCGCCAACATCAAAGGCTACGGTTTCACTGGCGAAAACGATGGAATCGCCCAGTCGTCCCATTTGCAGCGGGCGAATACCAAGCGGATCGCGACAGGCGATCATGCCTTCCGGTGTCATGACAATCAGCGAATAGGCACCTTCCACCAGACGCAGGGCATCTACCAGCCTGTCAATCATGGTGGGGTAACGGCTGGTGGCGACCAGATGGATAATCAGTTCGGTGTCGGAAGTGGACTGGAATATTGCCCCGCGACGCACAAGATCAGAACGCAGGGCGCCCGCATTGGAAATATTGCCATTATGCGCCACGGCAAATCCGCCGCTTGCCAGATCAGCATAGAGAGGTTGCACATTGCGCAGGCCTGCGCCGCCAGTCGTGGAGTAGCGCACATGACCTGCAGCCATGAAGCCGGCCAGTTCCGCCATGCGGTTCTGATTGGTAAAATTGTTTGCGACATGGCCCAGCCCGCGGCGGGATACAAATTCCTTGCCGTTAAATGCCGTGATTCCTGCTGCTTCCTGTCCGCGGTGTTGCAGGGCATGAAGGCCCAGCGCAGTTACGGCAGCGGCATCGGCTGCGTTGATAGTGCCAAAAACGCCGCATTCCTCGCGGAGCTTGTCGCCTGATTCGTCATAAAAAGGGTGTTGCATCTGCATGTGGGGGTATCTGCCAGTTCGTGTCCCGCATTCGTGGCCCTCAATGGCGATGTTACGAACAGATTACAAGTGGGACTACTCCACTGGCGTATGCATTTCAGATTGCGCATACGTTCCCGGCATCCTAAAGCCCCCCTGATTTTGCAAAAACGGGGTCCGGTTTGCTCCTCTCACCTTTTGAATGGACAATTGCCAAGCGGTACATGCTTCCCGGCCGCGGAGAAGCCTCTATCGCCATGGTGGCCGGTATCATCCTGGTTGCCGTGATGCTGTGCGTTGCTTCTATGGTCTTGGTCATGAGCTTGATGAACGGCTTTCGCTGAGAATTGTTTGACAAGATCGTGTGCCTCAATGGACACGCGATTGTGCTGGCCTATGGCGGGAGGCTGGATAACTGGCAGGATGTGCTGGTTGAGGTTGAAAAAACCACTGGTGTTACCTAGGCATCTCCACTGATTGAGCAACCTTTGCTGACTACTTTCATTGGCCGGGTGGAAGCTGTCCTGGTTCGCGGCAATACGCAGGCGGATATCAATCGCCTGTCCAGCAAGCTGGTTATGGGTGATCTGTCTGCCTTGCAGCCTGGCGCGAGCAATGTTGTCATCGGGGCGCGGCTGGCGGAAAATATCGGCGCGCGGGTGGGAGATACAATTACCATTATCAATCCGGCAGGTCGCTCCACGCCTTTTGGCACTGTTCCGCGGCAGATTGGCTATCATGTGTCCGCCATATTCGAGGTTGGCATTTATCAATATGACGAGGCCTATGTCGTGATGCCGATTGCCGATGCGCAAACCCTGTTACTGAGCGGGGACACAATTGGCATCATTGAAGTCTCGACCGATGACCCTGACCGGGTAGAAGAAATCCTTGGTCCGCTACAGAATCGGCTTGCCGGGCAGGCGGTTATTTCCAACTGGAAAACGATCAATTCCAGCCTGTTCGAGGCGCTGGCGGTTGAGCGGGTGGTGATGTTCTGGGTGCTTTCGATTATCGTGCTGGTGGCTGTGTTCAACATTCTCAGTTCGCTGATCATGCTGGTGCGTGCCAAAACCCGTGACATCGCCATTATGCGGACGATGGGAGCGACGCGGCGCAGCCTGATGAAGATTTTTGTCACTACCGGATTTACGATAGGCGCGGTCGGAACCATTGCCGGCCTGTTGCTGGGGCTTGCCATTCTGTCGTTTCGGCAGCCAATCATTCGCGGGATTGAAGTGATTACGGGCCAGAGCCTGTGGGACCCTTCCATCCGTTTCCTTTCTGAAATGCCCGCTCGCACAGACCCGGCAGAAGTGACCGTAATCTGTGTCATGTCCCTGATACTCAGCTTTCTTGCCACGTTGTATCCAGCCTACAAGGCGGCAAGCACCGATCCGGTGCAGGTGCTGCGCTATGAATAGTCATGATCCGGGGCGCCCGGTTATCCGTCTCAAGGGGCTGACACGCAGTTTCGAGCAGGGAGGAGTGCGGATAGACGTCCTGCGCGGCGTTGATCTGGCCATCATGCCCGGAGAGATCGTCGCCTTGCTTGGCCCGTCCGGTTCAGGCAAATCGACCATGCTGCAAGCGGTAGGGCTGCTGGAAGGCGGCTTTGGCGGGCTGATCGAAATTGAAGGCGTTGACGCATCTTCGCTGGGTTCCAACGGACGAACATCCTTGCGGCGGAACCATCTGGGTTTTGTCTATCAGTTCCATCATTTGCTGCCGGATTTCAACGCGCAGGAAAATGTCGTTCTGCCGCAACTCGTTGCCGGAACGGATCGTGCGCTGGCCCATGATCGCGCCCGCGAAATACTGGAAAGCCTGGGCCTTGGGCATCGGCTCGATCACCGGCCAAGCCAGCTTTCTGGCGGAGAACAGCAGCGTGTTGCCGTGGCGCGTGCGCTGGCCAATCGTCCTGATCTGGTTCTGGCAGACGAGCCAACGGGCAATCTTGATGAACATACCGCCGACAAGGTGCTGGAGCAGTTCCTGAAGCTTGTGCGCGGAGAAGGAAGCGCGGCGCTGATTGCTACTCATAATGAACGTCTTGCAGGACGCATGGACAGGGTCGTAAGACTGCATGATGGTGTGCTCATCCAGGATCATAACCTGCCGCGACCTGTGGCTGACTGACAGACAAGAGGGATATTCGATGACCGATCATCCGACGACATTCAAAGGCGAAGACAGCAACGGCAATGGTGTGGGCTGGGAAGATCGCGCCTCACTACATATGGCCAATGACGGAGATGGCCTGCTGGATGGGTTCAAGGCTGTGCGTCGTGGCAGTCTGGCCCAGATGGTGCATTTCGTTATGGATCTGCCCGAAGAAGAGCGCACCAGATACAGCATCGAAAAGGCAGGCGATCATAAATTGTCCTATGCCGAAATTGCCGCTCTGGCTGATCGTGACGACTATCCCGGCTAGGGGTCGGGTATAATGTCCGGTATTGCTGATTTCACTGTTTTGTGTGCCGATGGCACATCCATGCCATTATCCGAAAAAGCTGGCAGTGTGCTGCTGATTGTCAATACGGCCAGTAAATGCGGCTTCACTCCCCAATATGAAGGGCTGGAAAGCCTGTATCGCACATATAGTAATCAGGGCTTCGAGATTCTGGCTTTTCCCTGCAACCAGTTCGGGGCGCAGGAACCCGGCGGTGCAGAAGAAATCGCCCGGTTCTGTTCGCTCACCTATGATGTGACATTTCCGGTTCTGGCCAAGGTGGATGTGAACGGGCCAGATGCCATCCCGCTCTATGACTGGCTCAAATCAGAAAAACCGGGCCTGCTGGGATCAAAAGCGATCAAGTGGAACTTCACCAAGTTTCTGGTCAGTCGCGAGGGGCAGGTTGTTGGACGATGGGGGCCTTCTGACAGGCCAGAGAGGCTGAAAGGCGCGATCGAGGAGCAATTGGCGCAGCCATAACGGGGCCATCTGTAACTGGACTGCCTGTGGAAAAATAGTCGCGTTTCTCTCATTTTCCAAGCCGAAAAAGTCTATCAACTTTTTCTGAAAATGCTTTACTTGACACTATGGCTTTTGCTCCCTTTGTTCCTCTACGTGTCCTGTCGTCCTATTCCATGCTGGAAGGGGCGATTGATCCGAAAGATCTGGCTGCTCTGGCAAAGGAACGCGGTTTTCCTGCCATAGCCATCTGCGACCGCAACGGTCTTTATGGTGCAGTCATGTTCGGCAAGGCCTGTCTTGCAGCAGGCGTGCAGCCGATTATCGGATGCCTGTTGGGCGTAGCGCGGGAGACAGGCAGCAATCAGGTGGATTATCTTCCACTCTATGCCCAGACTGAAGCCGGTTACAACAATCTCTGCCATCTGGTCAGCAAGGCCCATCTTGATCGGCCACTGGAGCTGGAGCCGCATGTCAGGCTGGCTGACCTGCAAGGTCATACTGATGGTCTGATCGCGCTGACCGGCGCGCATGAAGGCACTCTGGCCCGCCTGCTGGCAGAGGAACAGAGTGACCATGCCGATGCCTTTATCGACCGGCTGATATCGCTGTTTCCCGATCGACTTTATATTGAACTGGCGCGCAATGATTCGTCTGTTTGCAAAGCGGCAGAGGAGGCGCTGATCCAGCTTGCCTATGCGAGGGATCTGCCATTGGTTGCGACCAATCCGGCCAATTTTGCCGAGCCGCATTTTTACAAGGCCCATGATGCGATGCTGTGTATCGCACATTCGACCCATATCGAGGCAGAGGATCGGCCGCGGTCCAGCAAACAGGCATGGGTCAAGCCGGCCTCGATAATGGCAGAACTGTTTGAGGACATTCCCGAAGCGGTTGAAAATACACTGGTGGTCGCACAAAGATGTGCTGTTGCGCCGCCCTCGCGTGATCCGATCCTTCCTAGCCTTGCGGGAGATCTGGAAGGTGAGGCAAAGGCACTGGCAGAAGATGCGCGCAAAGGTCTGGAAGCGCGTCTGGCTCCTTACGGGGAAATGAGCGGGGAAGAGCGCAAGGTTTATGATGAGCGGCTTGAGTTCGAAATTGATATCATCGTCAAGATGGGCTTTCCGGGCTATTTCCTGATTGTTGCCGATTTTATCAAATGGGCCAAGGATGAGGGGATACCGGTAGGTCCTGGGCGTGGATCAGGGGCAGGGTCACTGGTGGCATGGGCGCTGACGATTACCGATCTTGATCCGATCAGACTTGGCCTGCTTTTTGAGCGTTTCCTCAATCCTGAACGTGTCTCCATGCCGGATTTCGATATTGATTTCTGCGAAACACGACGGGAAAAAGTCATCCGTTATGTGCAGGCCAAATATGGCCATGACCATGTGGCCCAGATTATTACTTTCGGAAAGCTGAAAGCCCGCGCGGTGCTGCGCGATTGTGGCCGGATCATGCAAATGAGCTATGGTCAGGTGGATCGTTTGTGCAAGATGATCCCCAACCATCCTACGGATACGTGGACGCTTGGCCGCACGTTAAATGGCTCGGCAGAATTCAAGCGTGAATATAGCGGGGATGAAGAGGTCAAACGGCTGGTTGATCTTTCGATGCAGCTGGAAGGATTCCCGCGTAACAGTTCTACTCATGCGGCAGGCGTGGTGATTGGTGATCGTCCTCTGGCCCAACTTGTGCCACTTTACCGCGATCCGCGTTCTGACATGCCGGTGACCCAATATGACATGAAGCATGTTGAAAGCTCCGGTCTGGTCAAGTTTGACTTTCTTGGCCTGAAAACCCTGTCGGTTCTCGACAAGGCAAGAGAGCTGCTGCGCAAGCGCAAGATTGATATCAATCTGGATGAATTGCCATGGGATGATGCGCGTGTGTATGATCTGCTCAAGTCCGGCAATACGGTGGGCGTGTTCCAGCTTGAATCCGAAGGAATGCGCAGGACACTTGCAGCGGTAAAGCCTACCAATTTTGGTGATATTATTGCGCTGGTGTCTCTCTATCGTCCCGGCCCGATGGATAATATTCCGCTATTTGGCAAACGTAAGAATGGCGAAGCGGAGATTGAATATCCTCATCCGAAGCTGGAAGGGATTCTTGCAGAAACCTACGGTATTTTCGTGTATCAGGAACAGGTGATGCAGGCGGCGCAGATTCTGGCGGGATATTCGCTGGGCGATGCCGATTTGCTCCGGCGGGCCATGGGCAAGAAAGTTCAGGCCGAAATGGATGCCCAGCGACAGCGTTTCATTGAAGGCTGCGCCGAAGTGTCGGGGATAGATCAGAAAAAGGCGAATGAATTATTCGACTTGATCGACAAGTTTGCCGGATATGGCTTTAACAAGTCTCACGCCGCAGCTTATGCCTTGCTTGCTTACCAGACTGCCTGGCTCAAGACACATTACCCGCATGAGTTTTATGCTGCATCCATGTGTTTTGACATGCACCAGTCAGAAAAACTGGCCGTGTTTGTGGATGATGCACGGCGGAACGATATTGCGATCAATCCGCCTGATCTGAACACCTCCGAAGCGAAATTTACGGTAGAGCAGACCGAAGAAGGTTTTGCTGTTCGTTATGCACTGGCAGGTATCCGCAATGTAGGTGAAAAAGCGATGGCCGCCATTGTGCAGGAGCGTGAGGATCACGGCCTGTTTGCCAGTCTGGAAGATCTGTTCGGCCGTATTCCCCAGGGCGCGATGAACCGTCGTCAGCTTGAAGGGCTGATCTGTGCAGGGGCGCTTGACAGTTTCGAGTCTAACCGGGCGCAATTGTTGGAAAATGCTGAATTGCTCCTTGCTGTTGCAGACGCTGCCAACCGCGAAAAGGCCAGCGGTCAGGCAGGGTTGTTTGGCGGTGAAGACCAGCAGAATGATGCTATTCGCCTGGCGGAGGTAGAGCCATGGCCCCGCAGTGAGAAAATGAACCGTGAACGCGAGAATTTCGGTTTCTTCTTTTCCGCGCATCCGGTGGAGGCATGGCGTGCGATAGCTTCGGCCAATGGTGCGCGCAGCTATAACAGCCTTATGGCAGGCGGCGCACCCGCCGGAGGTCGGGCACCTGCGGTCATGGCGGCCATGGTCGAGAGCATCAAAAAAGGCAAGACGCGTAAAGGCGCGGACTTTGTACGGGCGGATTTTTCGGATTCTTCGGGCCAGTTCAGCGCCGCCTGTTTCGAGGAATCACTGGTTGAATCATTTGAAAAATGGTCACGGGAGGGCGTGTGCGTTCTGCTCAATGTCGAGCTGGATAGCCCCAGTCCTGATGAACCGCCCCGTGTGACAGTGCGCGGTGCCAGACCATTGGCCGATGTGAAGGCCGGAGCAAAAATGGTTCTCAGGCTTGATGTACTGAATGCCTCTGCGTTGCAGGACATCAAGATGGAATTGCGCGCTGACGATCAGGAAAATGGCGAAGTGCAGGCGAGGCTATGTCTGGATAACGGAGCTGATCCATGGGTGCGTCTGGGGCGTAATTTCCATCTTGACGGGGAACTGGCGGAGCGCCTGGCAGCGATTGGGGGGCTTGCCAATGTTACACTCACCGCACAGCGCGGTGCAGCCAGCCTCAGACTGGTCCGCTGACGAAAGCATATTTTCTGACAAGGGAAGCGGACAAGTCAGTTATTGATTGCTGTTTCTGTCGAGCTTGGCAAGATGTTCCGTGCAGATCGGCAGAAACTGTCGACGCAGCCGGATGTCATTCCAATGTGCGATGAGCTTGACTCATCACATATTGGTCAGGCCCGCGCTTGAGCGTTTCTAACTGCTGATGCGTCAGCATCATTGCAGTCCGGTATCAGAGGAGAGGTTCGCATGTTTGGTGCAATGCAGGATTATGAACTGGTTGTTTCCCACCTGATAGATCATGCGGCCAGAGAGCATGGCCCTCGCGAAATCGTGACATATTGGGCTGATGGCACGGAGACCCGCACCAATTGGGCTAATATTCGCCGTGATGCGTTGAAAATGGTGCAGGCCTTGCAGCGACTTGGAATCCGGAAAGGGGACAGGGTTGCCACTCTTGCCATGAATCACGCCCGGCATCTGGTAAGCTGGTATGGCGGAGCCGGTGCGGGCGCCGTGGTGCATACGGTCAACCCTCGTCTGTTTGAAGATCAGCTCGCCTATATTGTCGATCATGCCGAAGACCGGGTGCTGCTGTATGATGCGGCCTTCAGTCCGATCGTCGAGCGCATGAAAGATCGCTGGCCCACGGTCGAGCATTATATCTGTTATGACAGTGATGCAGTGGATCAGGACTTTGAAAGCTGGATTGGCGCTGAAAATGGCAATGCAAGCTGGGCTGATCTGAAAGAACGCGAGCCATGTATGTTGTGTTATACCAGTGGCACAACCGGAAACCCCAAGGGGGTGATTTACGAGCATCGCTCTACCATGCTGCACGCGATTTCGGGTCTGCAACCAGGCATCCTTGATTTTGATGTCCGCTCGGTCATGTTGCCGGTTGTGCCGATGTTTCATGCCGCGAGTTGGGGAATCCCCTGGGGTGCTGCGGCAGCCGGGGCCAAACTTGTGTTTTCGACAGTGAATGATCCGGCGATCCTGTGCACGCTGATGCAACGCGAAAGAGTGACCCATTCGGCAGGTGTGCCAACGGTATGGCTGGCCATGTTTCAATATATGGATGAAACTGGCGCTACTCTGCCCGATTTGCGGCAGGCTATTATTGGCGGGTCCGCCGCGCCGCGCAGCATGATCGAACGCCTGATGAAGTCGGGTGTCCATGTGGCCCATGCCTGGGGGATGACAGAAACGAGCCCGATCGGAACGACTGGTGCCAAGACATTTGACTGGGATGACCTGTCCTTTACCCAGCAGGTTGACATCAAGCAGATGCAGGGGCGGGTGCCCTACGGGGTCGAACTGCGCACTGTCGATCTGGATGATCCCGGGAAAATTCTCCCGCGCGATGGTATTTCAAGCGGGGCGCTGCATGTTCGTGGCCCGTGGATTATCAAGCGATATTTCCGTGCTGACAAGGATTGCGTGGATGAGAACCAGTGGTTTGACACAGGCGATGTTGCCATTCTTCATGCGGACGGGACATTGCAGCTTACTGACCGGTCAAAAGATGTGATCAAATCCGGCGGTGAATGGATCAGCTCGGTTGATCTGGAAAATGCCGCCGTGGGGCATCCTGCCATTGCCGAGGCTGCGGCGATTGGTATTCCTCATCCCAAATGGGATGAACGGCCCTTGCTGGTTGTGGTCAGACAGCCGGGAGCAGATGTGAGCGGAGAGGAAATTCGTGAATATTTGCTCGACAAGGTGGCCAAATGGTGGATTCCCGATGCTGTCGAGTTCGTGGATTCCATTCCTCATTCGGCTACGGGAAAGATCAGCAAAAAAGATCTGCGTGAACAATTCAGGGATTATGCCTTGCCCGCAGATGGATAAAGATACTCCGGCAGGGATGCGCCTGATCTCCAGAGTAGGTCGAGCATTTTCGAAGGATCAGGCAGGCCGGATTGAACTGATACCACAAAAAGCCTACACGCCGGCTATTCAGTTCTGATAATTGAGAATCCCCATGTCACTTGCGCCACCTGCCGATCGTCCTGTCCTGTCTCCGCCTGATGGCCACAAGAAAGTGCTTCTCCATTCCTGCTGTGCGCCATGTTCGGGTGAAGTGATGGAAGCAATGACAGCCAGTGGCATTGATTATACGATATTTTTCTACAATCCGAATATTCATCCCAGGGAAGAATATATCCTGCGCAAGGAGGAAAATATCCGCTTTGCCGAAGAGCACGATATTCCTTTTGTTGATGCCGATTATGATACGGCCAACTGGTTCCAGCGGGCCAAAGGTCTGGAATGGGAGCCGGAACGCGGCGCGCGCTGCACCATGTGTTTCGACATGCGGTTTGAACGCACCGCCCTTTACGCCCATGAAAATGGTTTTCCGGTCATCACCAGTTCTCTGGGGATTTCGCGCTGGAAAAATATGAACCAGATCAATGATTGCGGAGAGCGGGCTGCAGCCCATTACCCCGATCTTTCTTACTGGACATTCAACTGGCGCAAGGGTGGCGGGGCGGCCCGGATGATTGAGATTTCGAAGCGGGAGCAATTCTATCAGCAGGAATATTGCGGCTGTGTCTATTCATTGCGCGATACCAATGCCCATCGTGTCAGTCAGGGGCGCGAGGAAATAGAGCTGGGCAAGAATTATTACGGTATCGACCCGTCATAATCGTCATAATATTACACCAGAAGCGGAAGTCTGGCTTTTTCAGATAAGTCAATGCGACACAAACAGATATAACGGAGTGTGCTGTCCAATCTTTACCCATATCTCTGCGGGGTAATTGTTTATACGCTCTGCTCAAACCCATCAGCCAGAAATCGCAGGGCGCAGCCTGCAAGAATGGCAGAACCACGCGGTAATACGCTTTCATCAACCATCATGCCTGCATTGTGGATGCCGCAGCAGTTTGCCCAGTCATCTCCCTGCTTCGCAACACCAAGAAAAAACATGGCGCCGGGCACTTTTTCCAGCACGTAGGAAAAATCTTCAGCGCCCATGATCGGTTCTGGCAATGTCAGCCAGCTCTCTTTGCCAAAGAGAAATTGTGCTTCTGTCTTCCCCAGCTCCACGGCTCGCGCATCACACAGTGTAACAGGAAATCCGGGGGAGATCAGAACGGCGCAGCTCATGCCATGGGCGCTGGCGATTCCTTCGGCCAATTGTGTGGCAAGAGCGTGTAACTGGTGCCGGTTCGCGGCAGACAGGCTGCGCATCGTCCCGCGCAAGATGGCTCGATCAGCGATGACATTATGAGCAGATCCGGCCTGTATTTCTGTAACGGTAAGAACCACAGCTTCAGTGGCATTAAAACGGCGTGTTACCATGGATTGCAGCGCGGTAATGATTTCAGCAGCAACCGGAACCGGGTCCAGCGTGTCATGCGGCATGGAGGCATGGCCGCCTTTACCAGTCACCGTAATTTCGAACTTGTCGGCTGCTGCCATCAGTGGGCCCGCTCGGCCCGCGATAGTCCCATGTGGGGCATTGGGCATGATATGCAGGGCAAAAGCGGCTTCGGGCAATGGGTCCAGCAAGCCATCATCCATCATGAAACGGGCGCCATGATAGCCTTCCTCTCCGGGCTGAAACATGAACCGGACTTCGCCCAAAAAATCTTTTTTCCGGTCGGCGAGCA
>JBKEEC010000059.1:0-4634 GCA_047975785.1 Sphingomonadaceae bacterium
CATCATCCGGGGTTACAGGGCGGGGCAGTCCCTTTGTGATCCGCGGCCCGCGTATGCGCGGAAAAGACGTATTGCTGGCTCCGGTCTGCTCACGTGCGACACGCATAAGGGCTTTCAGGGCTGATAATTCGCGGGCAGCACTTGCGTTGCCCAGTCCATCATTTCGTCTGGATGCGAGATAGCTACGAATTTGCGCGGCCGGCGCATTGGCGATAACCTCCCAGCCCTGCGCATCTGTGCGATGGATATATCTCTCGGCACAGGCGAGATAGGCGCGCACTGTATGTTCGGAGCGACGCCTGGTATGGATAAGATAACTGCGCCATTGCTCCAGCATTTCGGATGCCGTTGGCGTCATGACGTCACCAGAGCATCGGACACCAGATCAGCAAGCACGGCGTCGAGAAGCGGCATTCCCTTATCTGTCAGGCCCAGTCTTTTGCCCTTACGGTGCAGCAGTCCCAGTCTGATAAACAGATCACGTTTATCCGGATTCACAAGATCGGAAGCAGATGTTCCGAAACGGCTGGCCAGTGCCTCAAGGTCTATGCCTTCTTCAAGGCGCAGCCCCATCAGGATTGCTTCTGATAGCTGCTCGGCCACGCCCAGGCTATGTTCCTGCGCGATGCCATGCCCGTGCTGCCTGATCGCGTCCAGCCAGTTTTCCGGCTTGCGATGGCGGATAGTTGCAATTCCGCCCCGTCTGCCATGGGCGCCCGGTCCTATTCCGTAATAATCAGCATAGCGCCAATAGGTGAGATTATGACGGCTTTCCTGCCCTGCAGCGGCATGATTGCTGATTTCATAGGCTGGCAACCCGGCCTGTTTGGTCATGGAGCGGGTGATGACAAACAGTTCTGCCGCCAGATCATTATCCAGCGGGGTAAAACCTCCATTCCTGACATCTGTGGCAAAGCGTGTGCCGGGTTCAATCGTCAACTGGTAAAGTGACAAATGACCCGTTCCCAGGCCAATGGCCCTGTCCAGTATCGCCTCCCATTGCGCAGTCGTCTGGTCGGGAAGGGCATAGATCAGATCAAAGCTGACTCTGTTAAAGTGTTTCTGCGCCACATCCAGAGCGGCGAGGCCTTCGCTTGCATTATGCAGACGGCCAAGGAATGCAAGCTGCGCATCATCAAGGGATTGCAGGCCTAATGAAGCCCGGTTTATGCCTGCCTTTGCCAGATCTGCATAATTTTCTGCCTCGACCGAAGATGGGTTTCCCTCCAGCGTGATTTCGATTGCATCCGAAAATCCCCACAATCTTTCTGCCTCGTGCAAGAGAGATTCCACCAGCGTTGGCGGCATCAGGGAAGGGGTGCCACCGCCAAAAAAGATACTGTCAAGCCGCTCATGCGTGCTGTATTTTGCCTCATGGCGCATGTCTGACAACATTGAACCAAGCCATATATCGTGATCTACACTGCTGCGCACATGGCTGTTAAAATCGCAATAGGGGCACTTTTTCAGGCAGAATGGCCAGTGGATATAGAGTGCGCGGGCCATGTCAGCTTTCTTCTGCCTGCATACGCAAGGCGTAATCACTCATGAAGCGGGCATCATTACCTTCTGCCAGCCACGGAGCTTCCGTGGAAATGACAGAAAGCATATCCGTCAGCGGATCAATTTCCGCTTTTGAATAATTACCCAGAACATATCCATGCACACGCTCTTTGCTTCCCGGATGGCCGATACCTATGCGCACCCGCCGGAAACCCGCATCAACATGCTGAATGATGGAGCGCAGCCCGTTATGCCCTGCTGCGCCGCCGCCCGTTTTGACCTTTACCTTGAAGGGGGCAAGGTCAAGCTCATCATGAAAAACTGTCAGATTTTCGGGGCCAAGTTTGTAATAGCGCAAGGCTTCGCCAACACAGTGCCCGCTTTCATTCATGAAGGTGGCCGGTTTCAGAAGCAATATCTTCTGGCCAGCAATCCTGCCTTCCTGAACCCAACCCTGAAACTTCTTCTGGACAGCGGCAAAATCATACATATCAGCAATGACGTCACAGGCCATAAAGCCGATATTGTGCCGGTGCATCGCATATTGCGGCCCCGGATTTCCCAGACCAACCCAGATTTGCATTACTGTGATTTAACCCATGGGGCGCAAAAGAAAAGCGCCGGGCTGGCATTTTGCCAGACCAGCGCTGAACTCTTGCGGTGAAGTGCAGAAAAAATCAGTCTTCTGACGATTCTTCAGTTGCTGCCTCTTCGCCGGTTTCGCCTTCTGCCTCTTCTTCACCTTCCGCTTCGGAATCGGAACGCTTGAGGGCCGATGGAGCAACCACAGTCGCGATAGTAAAATCACGATCCGTAATCGCACTTTCCGAACCTTCGGGAAGCTTGACGTGGCTGATATGGATGGAATCCCCAATATCAAGGCCGGTAACATCAATAGAGATTTCACCGGGGATCTTGTCTGCTTCACAGACAAGGTCAAGTTCGTGGCGAACAACATTCAGAACGCCACCACGCTTGAGGCCGGGGCTGTCTTCTTCATTGATAAATGCGACAGGAACAGAAACATCCACTTTCGCATCGGCAGCCAGACGCAGGAAATCCGCATGGAATGGGCGATCCGATACCGGATCAAGCGCCACGTCCTTTGGCAGGGTGCGGATTTTCTTGCCATCAAGCTCAATCATGACGATCGAGTTCATGAAGTGCCCGGTATTCACCTGACGGGTGAGTTCTTTCGCCTCAACATGGATGGCGGCGGGGGCTTCCTTGCCACCGTAAATAACTGCAGGAGTGCGGCCTTCGCGACGCAGGGCACGGGAGGCTCCCTTGCCTGCCCGTTCGCGTTTCTCGGCCGGCAGTGTCAGAGCATCGCTCATGGGTAGTGCCTTTCGAAATCAAGAAAACAAATTTTCCCCGTCACGCCTCCAGGGATGACCATAACCGGGAAGCGGGCGCATATATCCGGTTTTGCCGGGAAAGCAAGTCTTGCAAGCATCATACAGGTAAAAGAGCTACACTCCGGGGGCTACACTCCGGGGCTGGTCATGTGCTCAATGAGTCCTGACCCTGATTTACGGGGTGGCGTTGATGCTTTTATCTTCCACCCGGTAAACCCGCAGGATTTTGACAGGTGATGCAAGCATCTGCCCCTTCATCCATCCCTCTCCCTTGTCAGGATCGGTTGGTGAATCAAAGATGGAACGAACCACATCCATACCACTGACAACATGGCCAAAAGCCGCATAGCCTGCCCGCAATTCAGGATCGGTGCTGTCAGGATCGGCATCCATGCCGGGCTGATCGGCCAGCATGATTGAAAAATCCGCTGTGGCGCTCCCCGGCTCATACCGTGCCATAGAGAGCGTTCCGGCCCTGTGTCGGACGCCGGTTGCGCTTGTCGGTTCATGTGCCACGGGCGGCAAAACACGATCAGGAGCCATCTGGACGCCCCCCTGTATCAGTCCGTTGGGCTGTTCCCCCCAGTCAAGACGCATGGCGCGGTAAAACTGCGTTCCATCAAGCCGGTTCTGATCCACGTAGCGTAAAAAATTACTGGCCGTGAGAGGGGCGCGTTCTGTTTCCAGCGCAACGGTGATCGTTCCCAGTGTTGTTTCTATTGCGATGGTTTGCAGTGCAAAGGGGGCTTGCGTAACCGGAGTTTCTGCACCGGGAGGAGTATCAGCCTGTTGTGCCTGCCCCCCTTGAGCCTGTGCCAGCGAAACAGGACATATCAACAGGGCGAGGCAAGATGCGAATCGTATAAACATGGCCAGACTATGCCAGCATTTTACCGCCAGCGCAGCATTTTACCGCCAGCGCAGCATGTCCCTGTTCAACTGGTCAATTCGCGTAACCCCCATCAGGCGCATTGCGCGCTCAATCTCTTCTTGCAGGATGGTGACTGCTCTTTCCACGCCTGCTTCTCCTGCTGCAGCCAGCGCATAGAGATAGAGCCGACCGCCTGACGCTGCGGTGGCGCCGGCAGCAAGTGCCTTCAATATATGGGTGCCGCGCCGGATGCCTCCATCGCAGATAATTTCAATCCGGTCGCCTGCCGCATCGACGATTTCTCTCAACTGATCGAACGGGGCACGGCTGCCGTCAAGCTGACGCCCGCCATGGTTGGAAATCATGATGGCATCACAGCCAATATCGGCGGCACGGCGGGCATCTTCTGCTGACATAATTCCCTTCAGGCAGAAAGTGCCCCCCCAGTCATTGCGTAATTTTTCAACGGCCTTCCAGTCCATTGACCGGTCCAGCATGGTGTTGAAATAATCCTGCACGGAAATGGAATTGCTGCTTCCCTCGGAAACATGCGTATCAAGATTAGGCAGGGAGAATTTCTCCCTGAAAAGATAATTCAACGCCCAGCCCGGCCTTGTGGCATAGGAAAACACGCTGGCAGGAGAAAATTTGGGCGGGGTGGTAAATCCTGTGCGCTTGCACCGCTCCCTGTTGCCCGAAACAATAGTGTCAACAGTCAGCGTAATCGCGTCAAAATTGGCCGCGCGCGCACGTTCCAGCAAGGATGCGTTCAGCCCCTTGTCCCGATGATAGTAATATTGCAGCATTTTGGGGCCTGCGTAATTGCTGCCGATTTCCTCTATACTGACACTGGACAGGCTGGAAATGCCAAACCACAAATTATGCTTTTCCGCCACGCGGGC
>JBKEEC010000007.1:0-6433 GCA_047975785.1 Sphingomonadaceae bacterium
AGTCACATCGAATGGATAATGGAGGCCGTTAATTTCGGCTACGATCCGATCTTCAAATGCATGGCCCGCCTTACGGCCAAGAACCCCAGCCTGAATCTGTGCCGCATGTACTTCATCGATCGGCGTGAGAGCCATTAGCTATTGCCCCATGTGATTGTGCTGCTTCCAAGATTTCAATCTCGGTCACTTTGCAGTTCACTGGCAGCAATGCCATGCCCAACCCGAATAATCCAGTCGTGCCGCTGCATGGCGCACTGGTTTCAGTAAGGCGTCCGAGTTCTACCTTGCTCTGGCGAAACGCGAATCTGAATAAGCCCCCAAGCAGGCCGCCCGCGCACCTGTCACCGTCCAATTGACCCGGCAACGCCGCCGGATTGGAAGACTTTGACATGACATGGACTGGAACAAAGCCGACGCGGAACACGGACCTTCATCGGACCATGAGGCACGATACGCCGGATTCGCGCGACTTCTGGGAACGGATGTACAATGAGGACGTCAGCCTGAGGACCCATCACATTTCCCTACTGCTGAAGGAATGCTCACTCTTCCGCACACGGGGATGGGGCGGTGGCGGTGGGTGGGCCTGTTATCAGATGACAGTTGATGGCCGGAGTTACACGGCCCTAACCCTTACCGATGACCCGGCCGAGTGGACGCCCTGAGGTGCACACGGCTTCCGCAGCCTCATGCACCCTCACTTGCGGGAGGTTGAGCGCCACCACCTCATGCGTCAGTCCGATAAGGACCGCGAAGCATGGCTGGTTGCGCGCGAACAGGTACCGGCACGGGCAAGACCCATGTATGCTGTGCGCTCGGTCTCGCCGCTGTCAGACTCGGGCGCCCGGTTCGCTATTTCCGCGTCAATCTCCTGCTCGAACAGATGAGTTTTGCCCACGAAGACGGCACAATCAACCGCCTGCGCGGCCAACTCGCCAAAGTCGACCTGCTCATCCTCGATGATCTGGCGATCGCACCGCTTGATGAGCGGGCCAAGGAAGACCTGCTCGAATTGCTGGATTCCCGCGTCGGCGAGAAATCCACCATTGTTGCCGGGCAACGCACCTTCGCGGAATGGCACGACTTTCTCGACAGCCCCATCCTCGCCGATGCCATCCTCGACCGGATGTCCCAGCAGGCATACAAAATCCAGTTGAAAGGAGATTCCAGAAGGCGTCCGATGCCAGCCTGACGTGCCTGCACCGTGCTGGACACTGACCGTGACCAGTACGGTGCCGAAACTAACCACTGTTCGGGCAGCAAGTGGCCAGTCACGATTCCGCGATTTGCTGGTCAGTCATGCCAAGGGTGGCCAAAGTGCATGCCGCTGACAGTCATGCCTTCCACGTGGATAGGGAGCCTGCAAGGCAGGCTCCAAGAGCAGAGATTTCAGGGTGCGCACAAGTTGTCCCAAATCTCAAAAATGAGACAAATGTGCAGTGTTACTATACTGCACATTTTGAACCGCGGAGCTGATCAGGTCACAAGAGTCGCAACCAAAAAAAGGGGCTGCCGCTAAGCCGCCCCTTTCCCTGTTGCTGTTTGCGAGAGTTACCGACGATATGAACGGTGTGACGCAGGTGCTTATGTTCTGTTCTATGGCCTCACGCCAAATTCGTTAGGATCGGCTCGGCACTGATCGTTTATCAGCTTAGTGCTTGGTCGGATCGACCAACTTGTAGCCCATTCCGGGCTTGGGCGTCGGCGGAAGCGGTTCACCGCGAGTGACCGTCCGCTCCTTACCCGTGCTGCCTCCGCGCGGACCAACCTGTTCATATTGGCCAGACCGCGTGGCTTTCTGGCCGGGTTTGAGAGTCTTGCTCATAATCTTCACCTCCTTTCAGCCCCAAATCTCACAGTTACCCGCCGGGGCAAATCCAACATGAAGGATCGGTGTAGGAAAACAAGTCATGAACAAAACTTGATTGTGGATATGGCAATCGGGTTCGCCAAATGCGTGGGTTTCTCCCAGTTTTCCGTGGTCATTTCAGGCTCTGATTTTTGGCTATCCTACTGATTTTACTTTCTTATTCTAGCTCTAGTGCGTCCACCATTTTAACCTATCGAACAGCGATTTAGGGGCAGTGTTGACTACGTTCAGGCAGCGTCGCGCGCCACGGCCATGCGAAACACGATGCGCCGGCGCAGGCTCCACGTGACGAAGAAGCTCGCCCCTACCGCAATAAGCTTGCCCACGCGCGGGTCCAGCAAGGTCATCGAGGCAAGATAAACAATCGCGGTCGTGACGCACAGCCCGGCGATTGCAGAAAGCACGAACAGCGTCTTTTGCAGATTGCGGATATTGGTGTCTACGGCAACCTGACCGGTGAACACCATACGACTTGAAATGATCCAGTGCGCGATGATGCCAAGCGAATAGGACAGGGCTGATGCCAGCGTCGTCGGCGTACCGGCATTCAGCAGAGCGAGGAAGGTGCCAAAATCCATCCCCAGCGCAAACACGCTGGCTAACAGGTAGCGCAGGAACACCCTGTCCTGCAGCCTTGCAAGCAAGCGTACCATGATCGTGCTGATTGAGTTCACGCGCTCCATCGTGCTCAGTCGACCGCCGTGGGAACCTGACGGACGCTGATAAGCGCCGCCATCTGGTCCGCGCTTGGCGCCAGGGTTCTGTCCGGCAGCGTGCGGTCCTGGGCTTCTGCCCCGGCCTCGTGATATTCCGCGTCCTCGTTGACCGCCCAGATATCGTATAGCCGCCGGTCGGCGAGGATGTTCTCCGCCGTCAGCATGGCTGTCATCATCGCGTGGTCCTGATTGTTGTAACGGTGCATACCGTTGCGCCCGACAAGGTGCAGGTTGGGGTGGCTGGTTTCCAGCCCCGCACGCACCGCCGCCACATTATCGGTATAGGTTTCGTCATAGACCGGATAGGCCTTTTCCTGACGCACGACGCTGCCGCCGATCACCATATCGGGGCGGACGAGCCCGAGGATTTCGAGCTCGCGGGTTGCCAATGCTACGAGGGCGTTATCCTCCATCGACCAGAGGCCATCGCCCTCGAAACAGAAATATTCGAGGCCTACGCAAGCGACGCTTTCATCGGGTACCATTTCAGGCGACCACGAGCGGAAGTTCTGGATCCGGCCCACCTGCACCTTGCTGTCGTGGATGTAGATCCAGTTGTCCGGGAACAGGTCTTCGGACCGGATTTTGAGTGCTACTGTCAGAAAATCCCGATACTTCAGGTTATCGGCCTCGGGCAGCACTGCGGGGGCGGGTTCCATCTTGTTCACGAGTTCGCGCATCGGCGCCGAACTGATCACATGCCGGGCGGTGAGGCTGACCGGACCGTTTTCTCCGACCGCAGTCACCGTCATGGAACCATGAGGATCGGCCGAGAGCCCGGTGAAATCATGGTTCATCAGCACCTTGCCCCCCTGTGCGCGGATATTGTCGCGCGCGGCATCCCACATCATGCCGGGGCCAAGACGAGGGTAGCGGAAAGTTTCGAGCAGCGTCTTGACCTGCATCCCGTCGTTCGGGCGCTTGTTGAATCCAAGGCTGCGCTTGAGCCCGTCGGTGACTGCGCCCCATAGAGAAAGCCCCTTGATCCGCTGTGCCGCCCAGTCCGCGCTCATTTTGTCACAGGGCATACCCCAGACCTTCTCTGTGTAGGTCTTGAAGAATATCGAATAGAGCTGGAAGCCGAACTGGTTGGTGGTCCAGTCTTCGAAGCTGCGGACCTTGCTGCGAGGAAAGAGCTTCGCCTTGGCGAAACTTGCCATACATAGCGTCGAGCGCAAGATGCCAAGGTTCCACAAAGCCTCGAACGCACGCAGCGGGTAGCTGTAGAACTTGCCTTCGTAGTAGATGCGGCTCATGCGTGGACGCTCGATGAAATCGTCCGGCAGGATCTCGTTCCACAGATTGACGACATCGGCGCTCTTGGAAAAGAACCGGTGTCCGCCGATGTCGAAGCGATAACCGCCATCCTCCACTGTGCGACTAATGCCGCCGACGTACCTTTCGTCCTTTTCCAGAATCGTAACGGACATCCCGGCCTTGGACAGCAGATATCCCGCAGTCAGCCCAGCAGGCCCCGCGCCGATAATGCACACATCGACGTCGTTGCTCATTCCGTCTCGTTCATTCACTTGGGGAATATTCCTGTTTCAGCAATCACTGGCGCAACGGCATCCCAGAGATGGGGCAGGTGCCGTTCGCCTCCGAACATTGATTTATAGCATTTATCAGATTTCGAAAGTAAGGATATCCCCACTTCCACTGCAAACTTCCGGCCGAGATGTGAAAAATTGAAAAAACAATGCGTTATTTGCTGAAGGCACCACGCATCGTGTGGGCGGTCGTGGTGGTTCTGCTGGTTATGGCGGCACTGGGTGCCCCTTTCAATCACGACGAAACGCAATATTACGCCGCAAATGCCGTGGGCAGCTGGGCAGCCCCTTACCGCGAGTTCGCGTATCTGCAGACCCCGCTGGGGCTATATGTCGGGCGCTGGCTGCTGGCTTTGACACCGGGTTATGCCTTGCTTTCCGGCCGCATCATTCAGGCGCTGGCGGGTGTCGCCATCGCCGTCATTGTGTGGAAAACGGCGCTTCGCATCCTGCCGCGCCGGGCGGAAGCGTTGCGTTCTGCGCTGCTGATGATGAGCTGTTTTCCCTTCCTGTTTTGCGTGACGGTCTATCGCAACGATGTGCTGCCCTGCTTGCTGGAAGTGATGGCGATGGCATCCCTGTTGCGTATGATCGACAGCGAGGGGCGCGTGCCGCGCGTTGCGATCGCGCTATCAGGGCTGCTGATTGCCCTGGCCGGTGCAGCCAAGATCAATTTCCTGCTTCTTGGTGGGGCGCCGCTGATCTGGCTGGCAATGCAGGAAGGGGTGCCCTGGCGTCGCAAGGCCGTTGACCTCGCGGTTCTCGCTACAGGTGCAGGGCTTGGGCTGTGCGTGATTGCCTATCCGCTGCTCCACGATCCTGACGCTTTCATGTGGCAAGTCGTCACATTCAACGGGCTGGCCCCGGGATACTGGCTGCCGTTGATTGGTGAGGGTGTGCGCCTGACCATTGCAGGGCGATCTTTCGATGCGATTGTGATCCTGCTGGAAGGACCGATGCTGTGCGCACTCGCCCTGATCGCACTCTATGGCCGGTGGCAACCTGATGGTGAAGGGAGCGCCCCCGCCACATCAGCCGTGCAAATGCGGGCGGTCACACGGCTTGTTACGCTTTTTCTCGTTTTCGCGCTTGGCGCTGCGATCATCCCTATTCCGAGCTGGAAGCAGTATTTCATCGTAATCCTGCCCCCGCTTTTCCTGCGGCTGGGGTTTGTCATGTGTGCGCTGGAAGGGCGCGTGCGCAAGGTGGCAATTGGCGCGCTTGGGATATTTGCGTTGGCAGGCGTCAGCATAATGGTTGTGCGATTGGTTGGCACGCTGTCGCATCCTGAAAAGTCCATCGTCACGCACTGGCAAGAGTCACGATGGATCGGTGAGACGCTGCGCGCAAAGGGCGTGCGCGGCGAGATTGCGACGCTCTCGCCACACCTGACTATTGATTCAGGCTATATGCCGGATCTGCGTTTTACGGCAGGGCCATTCATTTTTCGGTGGGCTGACCCCGCCCGCATTGAGCAGATCAAGGCCGTGGGCGCAGTAACTTCGCTCAATGTTGACGCAGCATTTGCGAAAAGGCCGCCTGCCGCGATCGTTACCGGCTATGAGAAAGGAGATGGCAAGCACCAGGCCTCCGATCTCGACAGGCATCTAAGCGACTATGCGACCAGGCAAGGTTATCAGGCGGTTGCGAGCCCATTCGGTGCGGCGACCCTGTATGTAAGGCCTGCTGCTGTCCGCGAATATTCACCCGGATGATGGAATGCCTGCCGCGTGACTTCCAGCATTGCGGTAAAAGGGGAATCTCAGCCGCATCAAGGATTGGAGCTGCGTGGCAATGCGATACGACCGTTGCCCTGCCGTATTCTTCTCCCAAGTTTACTTCCAAGCCGAAAGCTGGCTGCGAGTGAATTTCCTTGGACGCAGTGGGACACAGATTGGAAAATTAGTCAAGGATTTCAGCCAATTTCTGGGCGGGACTGAACATCCTTGGATGAGGTGGTGGCGGGCCGAAGCCGCCTATGCGCGCGGCGACCTGTTGGAAAAGCTTCCATTTGTGCCGAACAGCTAAGACGGGGTGTTTCCTTCCTCACACGTCTGCCCGGCCCTACATGAAGTGCCGTAGGGTCGGGGCATTTTCCCGTTGAACTTATGGGCGCGGTTTGCCCGACCACATGCGAAACCGTACGCTGCTGGGCTAACAAGTTCGGACCAGCCATCGCAGCGAACATCCGGCGCCGTCGCGCCCGCGCCGATAGCGTGTGGCACCTCGACGAGATGGTCGTCCGGATCAACGGCAAACGGATGTTCATGTGGCGGGCCGTCGATAAGGAAGGTGAG
>JBKEEC010000060.1:0-9427 GCA_047975785.1 Sphingomonadaceae bacterium
AGATTGGTTCGCGCTATGGTATGCGCCGCCATCCGATACTCGGTTACAAGCGGATGCATCGCGGAGTCGATTACCGGGCAGGACAGGGCACTCCGATTTATGCAGTTACCGATGGTCAGGTCGCAAGTGCCGGGCGGGCCGGTGGTTGCGGTATTGCTGTGCGTCTCAATCATGCACAGGGTCTTTCAACCCGCTATTGTCATATGAGCCGCATGGCCGTGCGCGCCGGACAGAGCGTGCAGCGCGGTCAGGTCATTGGTTATGTCGGGTCAACCGGCCTTTCAACCGGTCCGCATTTGCATTATGAAATGTATCGCAATGGCCAGACAATTGATCCGCTTTCTGTGCAATATGTTACCCGTGCCCTGCTTGCGGGAAGCCAGCTGACAGACTTCAGAAACCGGCTGGCACAATTGCGCAAAATTACCCCGGGCGCTGCGCTCAAGCCGGTTCAGACAGCCAGAACGGCAGATCGCACTGCAGCCTTGCCGACACGCGAAATTGAAAAACTGTCTGCATCATATTCTTCTTCTGTATCGGCAGACCGGAACCCTCTCTGATTTATTCGTCTGCGGGCAATTGACCTGACGCCCGTTTCGCGCGACACGGCAGGCATGAGTGCAGCATATCCTGAGCTTCGTCTTCGTCGGACAAGGGCTACCGGCTGGAGCCGTGCCATGCACCGGGAAACCATACTGACACCCGCAGATCTGATCTGGCCTCTTTTCGTGACTGAAGGGCAGGGGGTGGAAGAGCCTGTCGCTTCTTTGCCCGGCGTTTCCCGCTGGTCAACAGATGGTATAGCTGCCCGCGCGCGCGAGGCCATTGCACTGGGTATTCCCTGTATTGCGCTTTTCCCCAATACTCCGCCAGAATTGCGCAGTGAAGACGGGGCAGAGGCTCTTTCTCCCGATAATCTGATGTGCCGTGCCATCCGTGCCATTCGGGATGCTTGCGGGCAGGATATCGGTATTCTCACCGATGTTGCGCTCGACCCTTATACCGATCACGGCCAGGATGGCTTGCTGGACCCGGAAGGCTATGTCGTCAATGATTCGACCATTGACATGCTGATCGGCCAAAGTCTGAATCAGGCTGCAGCAGGTGCAGATATTATCGCTCCGTCCGACATGATGGATGGAAGGGTTGGCGCTATCCGGCAGGCGCTGGAGGAAACCGGCCATGCCAATGTCCAGATCATGGCCTATGCTGCCAAATATGCCAGTGCCTTTTACGGACCGTTTCGCGATGCCGTTGGCTCCGGCACTTTGCTGAAAGGCGACAAGAAAACCTATCAGATGGACCCGGCCAATAGTCGCGAGGCCCTGCGCGAAGTCGCGCTGGATATTGCCGAGGGCGCGGATAGTGTGATGGTAAAGCCGGGCCTGCCCTATCTCGATATTGTGCGCAGGGTTCATGACACATTTGATATACCGGTATTCGCCTATCAGGTGAGCGGCGAATATTCGATGATCGAGGCGGCGGCCAATGCAGGTGCCGGGGATCGAAATGCGCTCGTGATGGAAACATTACTGGCATTTCGCCGGGCAGGCGCATCCGGTGTTCTCACCTATCACGCACCGCTGGCAGCAAGGCTTCTGGGCGCCTGAATCCCTACTCGCCGGTTAACCATACCTGCCAGTAAACCTTGAACCCCGGACAATTACTAGGGTCATCATGAACGCACGGGTAACTGCGTTTATGCGGGTTCCATTCGGGTGCCCGCAGGGGAATGAAAGACTGCTTTGGAAGGGACCAAAGAATTATGATCAGGAAATATCACCTGGGGGCGGCTGCCATGGCTATGGTAGCGGCGTTTTCCATGAGTTCAGCCGCACAGGCGGCAACGGCCACAGCGACAGCAAAAGCCGAAATCGTAAAACCGCTGGTGTTTCAGAATACATCTGACCTGGAATTCGGGAAGATTGTTGTTGCAGGCGCCGGGACTGTCGCGGTTGCTGCTGATGGCTCGGCAACATGCAGCACGGACCTCACCTGTTACAGCGCAACCAGTGCTGCAGGGTTTGAAGTTACCGAAGGCAGCATTGGCAAATCGGTCACCATCACCATGCCATCGGCAGTTGATCTGATTCGCACCGGCGCAACAGATGATGGTTTCGGTAATTTCAACGATGAAGATAAAATCGAGCTGGGCAGCTATGTGACGGATGCAACCAGCACAACTATTTACGATACGGACGGAACAACCGTTCTGGGAACCACATATTCGGTAACTCTGGCCAATGATGGCGCCGGCAATGGCGCCGCTGAATTTGCCATTGGCGGGACGATTACGCTGGACGGCACCGAAGTAGAAGGCGCCTATGAGCAGGTTTTCAATGTTTCGGTTGAATATAGCTGATTGAATGACCTGTCGCCGGTCCGCAAGCGGTATCGGCACCTAATCCGAAGGGCCGTGTCTCTCGTGAGGCACGGCCCTTTTGGCGTTATACGCAACCCCGTCGATGCTGACGCATACGGGATTGGCTTCGCTCAGGCGCCGCGCGGGCTTGACCATATCCCGATCCCGATAATTTTCTTATGGTTTAGGGCATCTTAAGGATAATTGCGTAAGCCTCGGCTCTTGATAGGGGATTCTCCCTATATAGCTGATAAAGGCCATAAATAGATGCTCTGCCCTGCTCTTACATCTGCATTGCGCAAGATGTTGCTGCTTCCGGTTTTACTGTCGGGCTTCATTCCAGTTTGCGCCAGTGCCCAGGGAGATTTGCTGATCGCACCTACGCGCGTGGTTATGGATGGGCGTCGCAGCACCGAGGTTATTCTTAGCAATATCGGAGCGGATGAAGCAGTTTACCGGATAGAGCTGACCCTGCGCCGGATGAACAGTGATGGAAGTCTGTCCGAAATCCCTGAAGGGGAGGAAACCGACGCAGAAAAACAGGCGCTGGAGATGATACGTTATGCCCCGCGCCGGATGACACTGCCACCCGGCCAGCCTCAGGCAGTGCGTATTTCCGCCCGTCCCCCGGCGGATATGCCGGATGGAGAATACCGGGTCCACATGTCTTTCAAGGCTATTCCCAGGCCTCGTCCACTGACGGCAGAAGATAGCGGCACAAATGGCGTCAGTGTGAGGCTGATTCCGGTTTACGGGGTTACTATTCCGGTCATTGTCCGCAAGGGCCCGGTTGAGGCCGATATTACCCTGTCTGAAGCCCGGATTGCCCGGTCAGGCAAAGGCGGTGATGAATTGCATTTTCATCTCACACGGTCCGGAACGGCATCAGCCTATGGTGAAATTGCCGTCATGAAGCCAGACAGCACGGAAATTTTATATTCCGTCCGCGGGCTGGCAATCTATCCGGAACTTGATGCGCGCGATGTTATCTTGCCCTTGACGGCGCATCAGGCGCAGTCACTGCGCAGCGGCCCGGTTCGCATTGTCTACAGGGAAATGCCTGAGACGGGCAGCCGCGAGATGGCGTCCCTCACCACCACATTGCGCTAGACCGCAAACGCACTAGCGGTATTTCCTGCATGTTTGCGCATATGCAAAAACTGGCCACAGCTATCGCAGCGGGAATTGCTGCGACAGTGTCTGTGCCTGTTTGCGCGCAGGCGCAGGCGCAGGAGCAACAGCAACAGCAAGCCCGGAATGTCAGCGAAGATGATTTTTTATTGCTTCAACTGACGCTTGGCAAATACCAGATTGGCGAGGAAATCCGCGGATATCAAACGCAAGGTTCGGTCTGCCTTGATCTGGCCGATGTCATTCAGGCGCTGGATTTGCCTGTGCGACTGGATAAAAAGTCGCGCCGCGCAACCGGCTGGCTGTTTGCAGAAGACCAGAAAATTACCATAGACCGTGAAGCAAATACGGTACAAACCATGAACGCTGGTTCTGCGCCCCTGCGATCCGAAATTATAGATACACCGGAAGGCTGGTGCATTGACGTCAGGGCATTGTCACGTTGGTTTGGCGTGCCCCTTACGCCTGATCTGTATAATGCGGCGATCCGGGTGGATGAAAAGGCAGAATTACCCTTCATCGCCGCATTGGAGCGCAAAAGTCGCGCTGCACGACTTCGTCCGAAAACCCGCAGCTTTGACCTGTCCTCCTATCCACGGGCGGAGGCGGAGTATCGCCTGTGGCGGACGCCCTCGGTCGATGTGATGCTACGCAGTGATGTGTCTGCCGGTGCCGGACGCAACAGGATGACCATGCGCTATGAGGCCTATGCCGTTGGCGAATTGGGGGGTGCCAGCTATTCGGCCCGTCTGGCGTCGGATTCCAGAATGAAGCCGCGTTCGCTGCGCTTTACCGCCTATCGTGATGATCCTGACGGAAACTTGCTTGGCCCTTTAAAGGCGACGCAGGTGGCTGTCGGTGATGTCGAGACACTTGCGGGGCAATTGACAGGCCGGTCTGCAATCGGGCGCGGGGCTTTTCTGTCCAGCAGACCTCTTTCCCGCTCCTCTCGCTATTCCATGACGCAATTGCGCGGTATCCTGCCACAAGGCTGGGATGCCGAACTCTATCGTAACGGGCAATTGATAGCCTTTCAGGATTCCAGCGATGATGGCCGCTACACATTCGAGGATATTGCGCTGTTCTTTGGCCGCAATGATTTTGAAGTGATCCTGTATGGACCACAAGGCCAGATCCGCAAGGAACGCACCAGCATCCCGGTAGGGCGCAGTGCGGTTGAGCCAGGAAAAACCCATTACTGGGCAGGCGTGGTCCAAAATGGAAAAGATCTCATATCTCTGGGCAACAGCGCCAGTCAGGCTGACGGGAAGTGGCGCTGGGGTGTCGGGGTGGAACATGGCCTGAGTGATCGCACCAGCTTTTCACTCGAAGCCCAGAGTCTGCATGTCGCGGGCAGACGCAGACGCTATCTTGAGGCTGGCCTTGTTCAGGGTCTTGGGTCATTGCAAATGCAGCTTGGAACAGCCTGGCAAATGGGCGGAGGGGCCGCGCTTCAGGCCAGTGGTATAGGGCAAATGGGATCAGTCAATCTTGCTGCAGATGCCATTTGGGTTCGCGGCGATTTTGCCAGCGACTTTGTCGGGCCGGAAACAGGGCACAAATTTGCCCTGCGGGCAGACAGTTCGCTGACTCTGGGCCAGATGCAATTGCCCTTCCAGCTCGCCCTTGGCCATTCCGGTTTGCGTAATGGTTCCAATGTGACAGATTGGGGTGTTGGCCTTGGTGCCACTCTGTTTGGCACCAATCTGAGAGCGGAGCTGACCGGCCCGCTGGGTGAGCATTCCGCTACTGCCAGTGGCACAAGTCGCGAGATTGCCCTGCGGATTCTCGCCAGCCGGCGCATGTTCGGCCTGTCTCTGCGCGGTGGTCTGGATTTTGACCTGACCGGGGGCGACAAGGGCCTGAAACGCGCACGCCTCACTACCGGAAAGGCGCTGGACGAAAATTCGGAACTCAATGCTGAGGTGGAATATTCGGCAGACCGAAATCTGTGGAACATGACACTCGGCTATTCCCGGCAGTTTAATAAATTTGCCCTTCGGACCAATGCCCTTGCCCGATCCGATGGCAGCCTTGGGGCCAATATTGCGCTTGCGTTCAGCTTTGGACCTGATTTGCTGAACGGCGGTGTGCGCGTATCGCAGCAAAAGCTTGCTCGCACAGGTCAGGCGCTGGTTCAGGTCTTTCGTGATGACAATGGAGATGGCGTACGCAATCCGCAGGAAACGGGTCTGGAAAGCGTTTATGTCGAAGCTGGCCTGCGCCCGACAGACAGCATAACCAGGGGTGATGGCCAGGCTCTGGTGGATGGATTAAAGCCGAATGTTCCGGTCGTTGTCGGGGTGGATGAGGCATCGCTGGGAGATCCCTATCTGGTTCCGGCAGTGAAGGGCGTAGTAGTTGTCCCACGTGCGGGCGTCACAACCAGAGTCGATTTTCCTGTTTCTCCGTCGGGCGAAATAGAAGGCGCGCTGGTATCGGCTTCCGGCGTGGCCCAGTCGGGGGTAGAGCTGGAACTGGTTGACCGGCGCGGGGGAGTAATCGCGCAGACAATCACCGAATTTGATGGCTTCTTTCTGTTCGAACGTGCAGCTTACGGCCAATATAGTGTGCGGCTGGCAAAATCTTCGGCCCGTATCTTGCAGGCGCATCCGCTGCTGGTGGATGCCGTTATTATAAACCGCGAAGTTGAGATAGCACGCCTAGGTATTGTGCGGCTGGTCGATAATGAGAAAATTGCCACTATGGCGTATGTCCGGCAGCAGGCTGAAGATAACGAATAGCTTGTTCCGCGCCTCAGCCTTGGGTAGGGGCGCAGGCTATGGCGCTACCTCCAATATTGAGCTGGGAAGGACTCGGCCTGCAGCAGGGCGGGCGATGGCTGTTTGGCGGCCCGGAAACTGACGGCCTTGATCTGCATATCGGCCCTCGTGACCGGCTGGCACTGATTGGCCGCAATGGCGCAGGCAAAACCACCCTGTTCCGCCTGATTGATAACCAGATCGAGGCCGATCGCGGCATACGCAAGGTCAGGCCCGGCACACGCATTGTTTTGCTGGAACAGGAGCCGGATTTTTCCCGCTTTGCAACGCTGATGGACTTTGCCCTTGCCGGCAAGGATGCGCCTGCTCGCCATGAAGTTGAGTCAATTGCAGGTCAGCTCGGTATTAATATGGACACTCCTGCAAACAGCGCCAGCGGCGGGGAAAGACGCCGTGCAGCCATTGCGCGCGCACTGGCGATGGAGCCGGACCTGCTCCTGATGGATGAGCCGACCAACCATCTGGATCTGGGGGCGATTGACTGGCTGGAGGACTGGCTATCGCGCTACAGGGGCGCCTTTGTTGTTATCAGCCATGATCGCACATTTCTCAAACGACTGACCAATGCGACTATCTGGCTGGATCGCGGTATTCTCAGGCGTAAGGATGTAGGTTTTGGCGGGTATGAGGCGTGGGAAGAGCAGGTCTATGCCGAGGAGGCGCGGGCTGCAGAAAAACTTGACGCCAGGCTGAAGCTGGAAGCGCACTGGCTGGAACGCGGAGTTACTGCACGACGCAAGCGTAATCAGGGCCGGCTGGAAAAACTCTATCAGATGCGGGCGCAGCGCGCGGCGATGATAGACCCCGCCGGATCAGCAAAGCTGAAACTGGCGATGGATGATGAATCGCGCAGCAAATCGGTCATTGTCGCGGAGCATGTGACCAAATCCTATGATGACCGGACGATAATACGGGATTTTTCTTTGCGCATCCAGCGCGGGGACAGGATTGGTATTGTCGGGGCGAATGGCGCGGGCAAAACCACGCTGCTGAAACTTCTGACAGGCGAGATCGCTCCTGACAGTGGCTCGGTCACGCTTGCCAAAACACTGACTGGCGTCATGATTGACCAACAGCGCAGCCTGATGGACCCGGACAAGAGCGTGCGGCAGGTGCTGGCTGAAGGCGGCGACTGGATTGATGTGCGTGGTCATCGCAAACATGTTCAGGGTTATCTGAAAGAGTTTCTGTTTGACCCGAAAATTGTTGATACCAAAGTCGGTATTCTTTCAGGAGGGGAACGCTCGCGCCTGTTGCTGGCCCGCGAATTTGCCCGGAAATCCAACCTGCTGGTGCTGGATGAGCCGACCAATGATCTGGATCTTGAAACACTTGATCTTCTGCAGGAGGTCATTGCCGATTATGAAGGCACGGTGCTGATTGTCAGCCATGACCGGGATTTTCTTGACCGGACTGTTACCATTACTCTGGGGCTGGATGGCAGCGGCACGGTCGATGTCATCGCGGGCGGTTATGCTGACTGGGAAGCAAAACGCAAACAGCGCCATGCTCCTGTGGCCGGGCGTGCCCGGAAGACTGATGCTTCGCCGCCCCCTCCGCCCAAACCCGATCGTCCGGGCAAACTGTCATACAAGGACCAGCGGGATTACGAAAATCTCCCTGGCCGGATAGAAGAGCTGGAGGCGGCTATTATCCGCGGAGAGGAAATTCTTTCCGATCCTCAGCTTTACACAAACGATCCGGAAAAGTTCGCCCGCATCAGCAAGGGGCTGGAACATGCGCGGGAAGAAAAGGACGCAGCAGAGCATCGCTGGCTTGAACTGGCCGAAGTTGCAGAAGGCTGAAATATCGCGCAGTGGCCAGCGATACGAAAATACTTATGGAAAATACCTGATAGAATCATTGACGATGAAATCAGCCCAATACGAATCAGCGCCAAACACTTTTTTGTAGCGCAATACGCACTTGCAGATGGCGCGGCGACCTACTGGAAGACCCTACCAAATCCTTAATTTTCAGGCCTGTTCATCTGTCATTCAACGACTCGGCGCGGCTTTCTCCCGTTCTGTCGCGAGAGTGCCACGAAAGGCTTGTTTAGTAACCTTTGCCGTATAACCATGCTGAACAAGCAATTCATCATTTCGGATTTTTGCTTGTCGGGCGAACAGAATATCAACGGCTCACAGGCATTATAAGGAAGTATCGTGGTCGCAAAAGCAATGAAATTTCCCAAGGCACTGGCTATGGCTGCCAGCTTCGCAATGCCGGCTCTGGTGGCAACACCTGTCTATGCCAATAGTAGTGCGGCTTCGGCAGATATGGTTGGCGCTGTGCGCGATGCCAAATCTTCCCCGCTGGGCAGTGGTGATGACAAGTTCCGCAAATTGTTTTCCAACTGGCAATCCATGGATAATGGACAGGACGGAACGCCTGTTTCCACTTCGGTTTCCATTCCGTCGATCATGCCGGTTGATAATGCGCGTCTTTCCAGTGGATTCGGTATGCGCACGCACCCTGTTCTTGGTGTCCGCCGGGGCCATAAGGGCATTGATCTTGCAGCGCCAACAGGAACACCGATTTACGCCTCTGCCGATGGGGTTGTCTCCCGTGCAGTTCGCTTCAGCAGCTATGGCCTGTATATTTCAATGGAACACGGGGCAGGCCTGCAAACCCGTTACGGGCACTTGTCCAAGCTTTCGGTTGCAGCCGGAGAGCGCGTGAAAAAGGGTGAAATCATCGGTTATGTAGGTTCTACAGGCCGTTCAACCGGCCCACATCTGCATTATGAAGTGCGGGTTGATGGTGTTGCCGTCAATCCTCTTCCCTATATGACTGAAACGCAGGCGCAGAAGAATTTTGCTGCCGCTACCAGCCAGACAGAAAAAACAGATCTCGGCGGCTGATGCGCAATTTCGTGATGCGTCAGAATCTGGCGTATTGCCTGTAAGCGGCATCACCGCCTTTCAAAAATTTCTATAGCATCGCGAGAAAAGGTTGAATCACCGCGATGATATAATTGCTTGTTTTCGCTTTTCTTTTGCGAAAAACCGATATCCACTTTTTCGCGTAAAGCTTTATCATAAATTTATCGCCCCCTGCGGCATAAGTGTGTCCGCCAATAGGGCGCCGCGCGGGCTTGACCAGTGTGTGATGAGCCAACCTCATTGCACAATGGTATTCTTGCTGCCTG
>JBKEEC010000061.1:0-3423 GCA_047975785.1 Sphingomonadaceae bacterium
ATATTGCATCATCATGATCGCGCGCATCAGCCGGGTCGATAGCGACAATCGGAATATCTCGCAGATCCTCGCGCCTGTCTCCCTCAAGCGAGATGTTCGCTGCCCGCTCTGCTTCATCCAGCACTTCCGATGAAAAGACATGCTGAATGCCGTATTTTGCTATCGCAATCAGGCTAAAGCTATTGGGAGCAAGCGGATTGCCAAGAGTTTCTACAACATTTACGCCTGATCGTGGGAACCGTCCGGCAGGTTCTGCCAGCACTAGCTGACCTTCTTCTGCGCTGCCTATGTCTGCGATACGCGATGCGCTGCGCACGCGCCTGTCAACCGGTGCCAGCCAGGCCTGACCACTGCCGTCCAGTTCGACAACACCCATCAGCCCTTCTGTGCGGGCAGCAAGTTTTTTCATCGGGTAGGCCAGCCATTTTCCGCCGGTTTCCTCGGTCCGGGCCAGTATCCGGTCCCCCTTGCGCAAGGTGGCCTGTTTCTTAGCCCCTTTTTTCTGTTCTATCACCCGCAAAACCGGCGGCTTTGCCCCATCATCAGGCTGCCAGCTATCGGGAACAGCCAAAGGCTCGCCATCATCAATCTCGATAATGCGCAGAACCGTAACTTTTGGAATGCCTCCCATCCGGTGATAGGCTGTTTTCTTGCCGTCTATCAAACCTTCATCGGCCATATCACGCAGCAATTTCTTGAGCGCAATTTTCTCTTGCCCTTTCAAACCAAATTCACGCGCGATTTCTCTCTTGCCCGCGGGGACTGGCGATGTCTGGATAAAGGTAAGGATCTGCTCTTTGCTCGGCAGGCCTTGATTTGCATGGCGTATTTTTCGGGCCAAAGGCTGATCAACCCGTCAGAACCGGACCGGCTCGTCCCCATACGGGTTCGGGCCGGGGGTGGATTTCATAACACCAAATACAATGACAATGATGATACCGATCCAGCTGATCAGACTTTGCCATCCCATAGCACCCTGCATCGCCATGATTTGCGAAGGGTCTGAGCTGGTCATCATCTCGCCCATCGCCTTGATGAAATCGTCCACAAACAAGGCGGTATAACCAAGCGAAAACAGATAGGTGGCAACAGGGATGGCAGCAATCCACCCTGAATATCCTGCATCATGCAGACGCCGCACAAAAGCGGCCACCATCAGCAGGCACATTGCTACACCGACAAAAAACGAAATCCACGCCTGCGTCTTCATCTGGCCGGCCATACTTGCAAACATCAGAGCCTGGATTTGCTGTTCATCCATAGCTGCACCACCTTGAGAGCCAACCTCTATAATGGCCCCAAACATACTGAAATACATAGGTAGAGCAGCAATAATACTGACAATCATCTGCACCACAAAAAGCATCAATATATAATACCAGAATGTTTGCCGGGCATCCCGACCGTTGAAACTGGTCAGATGTGACAACTGGTATTTGATAGTATTCATCATGACTGAATTTCCCGCACTATATTTTGCGTCAATATGCCCGTGCGATAGTGATTCTTTCAACCGCAGGCTCCCCGGTAAACAGACATTTCCCGTTCGCAGGCCCGGATTCTATCGGAACATTACGGATAGTCAGTTTCAATTCCTTCAGTTGATTCACAACTGCCTCAAGCGCCGCCCCTGTTGGCTTGCTCCACTGGACTTCAGCCCAGCCCGGATAGCGTGCGTCGGCGTTAAAATGTGCCTTTAATTGAGCAAATGTCTCAATATCTCGTGCAATATTGGCATCTCGTCGCTCACGCGCCCGGCCAAACAGGCCATGCTGGATTTCTTCCAGCACTGGGCCGATATTTCCGACACATTCATCAAAACTACGGACACCAAAATCAGGCTTGCCATTCTCAGCCCAGAGTCGGTCACGACGCAAGCGAGTGATTTTACCTGCCTCCATATCGCGAGATCCTATCTCAAGGATAACAGGCACACCCTTTCGCACCCAGTCCCACCGTTTGGCAGCAGCCTTGCCAGGCTTGCTATCCAGCAGAACACGGATTTTTTCGCCCAGCGCATATTGGGCAGCAATGGCAGTGCGGAGTTTTTCGCAATATTCAAGCAGGGCGCTGTCACTGTCATTATCACGCAGCATCGGAAGGATAACGACTTGCCACGGTGCAATACGCGGCGGAACCTGCAATCCGTCATCATCACCGTGCGTCATGATAACGCCGCCGATCAGACGCGTGGAGACGCCCCAGCTGGTGGTGTGCGCCAGTTGCTGTTCGCCCTCGCGATTCTGAAAGCGTATGCCCGATGCCTCGGCAAAATTGGTGCCGAGATAATGGCTGGTTCCTGCTTGCAGGGCCTTGCCGTCCTGCATCATCGCCTCAATCGACCATGTTTCAACCGCGCCGGGGAAACGCTCATTCTCAGGCTTTTCACCTGCTATGACTGGCAATGCGAGATCATCTTCTGCACTGGCCCGATAGACTTCAAGCATTTTCAGAGTGTGCTGCCGCGCGTCCTCACTCGTCTCATGGGCAGTATGCCCTTCCTGCCACAGAAATTCGCTCGTGCGCAAAAACATGCGCGTGCGCATTTCCCAACGCACCACATTGGCCCACTGATTGAGAAGCAAAGGCAGATCGCGCCAGCTTTGCACCCAGCGCGCCATGGCGTCACCGATAATGGTTTCCGATGTGGGACGCACAATCAACGGCTCTTCCAGCTTCGCATCGGGATCAGGCACAAGACCGCCCTTGCCATCTGCAATCAGACGGTGGTGGGTAACGACTGCCATTTCCTTGGCAAACCCTTCCACATGCTCAGCCTCACGTTCAAAATTGGCGAGCGGTATAAAAAGCGGGAAGTAGCAATTATCATGTCCCGTAGCCTTGATTCTATCATCAAGCAGGCGCTGCACCCGTTCCCAGATGCCATAGCCCCACGGCTTGATAACCATACAGCCGCGAACGCCTGATTCTTCGGCCATATCAGCCGCGGTTATTACCTCCTGATACCATTGGGCAAAATCATCAGCACGCTTATTGTTCAGGGCATGGCGAATATTCGTCAATGAAACTACTGCCTGTCTGCTGGAGCATTTTCACGAAAAAGTTACCTGACTTTTTCGGTCGGAAAATGTGTTAAAACAAATGACTGCAACATTGTGAATGATTCAATATTCAAGCGCAATGCTGAAGCAGGATAATACGTTTTACGCCCTACCCCCGGTTGATGGCCAGAGTCGAGAGTCTATTGCTGCCCGCTACGCTATAGCATCGCGAGGAAAGCTATAAAATATGCGCAGCAGAGATAGATAGCCAGAAACTGTCAGACAGCATGTGCACAAAACCATGAAGGGCTACGTGCTCGCGCAAAGCCTCTTTGTCGAGGTCATCCAGTTTTTTTTGCATGGCCGCCATCTGTTGGCGCAGAGTATCCAGCTCCTCATCCTTGGAGCTTGTGCCACTCTC
>JBKEEC010000062.1:0-10759 GCA_047975785.1 Sphingomonadaceae bacterium
CCATCCTGACCTGTGACAAACCCATAGCCGAATTTGTCGTGAAAAACGCGTGTGCCAACGGCAATATCGCTGCGGGGAGACGATGCCTGTCTGCTTGAACGCTGCCGGATTTGGCGGGGGCGGGTCTGGTGGGGTTGTGTTTCCCGTTGCTGTGCTTCCGACGGGCCGGATAGTGCCCTCTGCCAGCCGGGGCCGCGAGTGGCAGAACGGGCAGGGCGGGCATTTTGAACATGCGCGAAAGGATCTTCCCCTGCGTCATTCATGGGAAAACCGGAGCCGGAACCGAAATTCCCCCAGCCTCCGCCGGTTCCGCCAATCGTGCTTTCTATTTCTACATGTTCTTCGGGCAGTTCTTCAATGAACCGGCTGGGAATAGAGCTGGTCCATTGGCCAAATATACGGCGATTGGCTGCATGATAAATCGTGCAGCGCCGTCTTGCCCGTGTGATCGCAACATAGGCAAGGCGGCGTTCTTCTTCCAGTGAGGCAAGGCCGCCTTCATCCAGTGCGCGCTGGGATGGAAATACGCCTTCCTCCCATCCGACCAGAAAAAGATTGTCAAACTCCAGCCCCTTGGCGGCATGGATGGTCATGAGGGTGCCTTTTTCGCCATCGTTAACGGCTTCATTATCCATGACAAGGCTGACATGCTCCAGAAACTCGTTCAGTGTCTGGTATTCTTCCATCGCGCGGGCCAGTTCAGAGAGATTTTCTGTCCGGCCTTTGGCTTCGGGTGTGTTTTCTGCTTCCAGCATGGCGGTATACCCGCTTTCATCCAGCACGAGGCGCAGCAATTCGGCCGGAGACAGGGTGTTTGCTTCCTGTTGCCAGCGCAGGAAACTTTCCATCAGGGTGGCAATAGTGCTGGCAGCGCGTGCGGGCAGACCCTTGCCCTCTGCCAGTTGCAGGGCAGAGGCGGCCAGCGGCAGAGTGCTTTCTCTGGCGTGCACATGAATCTTTTCCAGCGTCTTTGCACCCAGACCCCGTTTGGGCTGGTTATAGATGCGTTCAAACGCCAGATCATCGCGCGGCTGGGCGATAACCCGCAAATAAGCCAGTGCATCGCGAATCTCTGCCCGCTCGTAAAACCGGAATCCGCCGATGATCCGGTAATTCAGCCCGATCTGTATGAAGCGGTCTTCAAATTCGCGCGTCTGATACTGGGCGCGCACCAGTATGGCGACACGGTCAAGTGGTGCGCCTTCGCGTTCCAGGCGTTCTATGTCCTCACCCACGCGGCGTGCTTCTTCGGGGGCATCCCACACTCCGACTATGCGGAGTTTGTCTCCCCCTGAAATTTCCGTCCACAAACTCTTGCCCAGGCGCTGGCTGTTGGACTGGATCAGACCGGATGCGGCGCCCAGAATATGGGGAGAGGAGCGATAATTCTGTTCCAGCCGGATGACTTTTGCGCCCGGAAAGTCTTTTTCAAAACGCAGGATATTGGCTACTTCTGCGCCGCGCCATGAATAGATGGACTGGTCATCATCACCAACGACGCAGATATTCTTGCGCTCCTGCGCGAGCAGGCGGAGCCACAGATACTGGACGGCATTGGTATCCTGATATTCATCAACCAGTATATATTTGAAACGCTGCTGATATTGCTCCAGCACGCTCCGCTCGCGGCGGAAAATATTGAGCATATGCAACAGTAAATCACCGAAGTCACAGGCGTTGAGGGCTTTGAGCCGGGCCTGATACCGGGTGTAAAAATCAGCCCCCCTGCCATTGGCGTAGGCTTCGCTTTCTGCCGCATCAATATCTGAAGGATTAAGACCGCGATTCTTCCAGCGATCAATCAGCCCTGCCAGCAGGCGGGGGGGGAAACGCTTTTCATCGACACCGGCATCGCGGATCATCTGTTTGAGCAGACGAAGCTGGTCATCGGTGTCAATAATGGTGAAATTGCTTTCCAGTCCCGCCAGTTCTGCATGACGGCGCAGCATTTTGGCACCAATGGCGTGAAAAGTGCCCAGCCAGGGCATCCCTTCTACCGCAGGGCCGATTTTCTGCCCGACACGTTCCCGCATTTCATGCGCGGCCTTGTTGGTGAATGTGACACAGAGAATTTCACTGGGCCATGCCCGGCGGGTGGCAACCAGATGGGCCAGCCTTGCGGTGAGGGCAGCGGTTTTTCCGGTTCCAGCGCCCGCCAGCATCAGCACCGGCCCTTCTGTGGTCAGTACGGCTTCCAGCTGGGGTGCATTCAGCCCTGCGGCATAGTCTGGCACGGGGGCTGAAGCAGGAACATCACCATCAGGTGCGGTTTGGTCGGAAGGAGCGGCAGGATCGGTCATAATGTTAGTGAACAGTTAGGGAACACAGGTGGCCTGCGCAAGCGTTGTGCCATCGCTTTTCAGGGGAAACCATGATGGGGCGCAAATGCAAAGGAAGATTTTTTGTCCAATTTGATTTCTGTCAACTTCAGACAGTTGCCTTGCCCTACGATAACGATCGTTACTATTTGCTTTGTATGCACCAAGACAGGAGAGGCTCATGGCCCATTTTCCCAATACACCGCTTTATGATGATGTGCTGCACCTTGTGCGGCTTGAAGGTGATATCAATGATCTGGAACTGGTGGGTGAGGTCCCGGCAGATCTTGATGGCGCATTTTTCCGTGTCCATCCTGACCCGCAATATCCGCCCATGTATGAAAATGACCAGTTCTTTAACGGCGATGGGATGGTGAGCCAGTTCCGGATCAAGGATGGTAAAATCCGTTTCAGACAGCGTTATGCCCGGACTGATAAATGGAAGCTGGAGCGTGAGGCAGGGCGCGCCCTGTTTGGCGTCTATCGCAACCGCCAGACCGATGATCCGTCGGTCAAGGGTGAAATCCGCGGAACCGCCAATACCAATGTGATGGTTCATGCCGGCAAACTCTATGCGATGAAGGAAGACAGTCCGTGCCTGCTGATGGATCAGGATACGCTGGAAACCGTTGGCTACACCGATTTTGGTGGCGCACTGACAATCCCGACTTTTACCGCCCACCCGAAGATTGACCCGGATACAGGAAATTTCTGTGGTTTCGGCTATGCTGTGGAAGGTGATCTTTCCACCGCCTGCCAGTATTTTGAAATTGATCCGTCAGGAAAAATCGTGCGCAAGGCGAATTTTTCGGTGCCATATTACACCATGCTGCATGATTTCGGCATTGCCGGAGACTATGCTGTTTTCAATGTCAGCCCCTTTACATCAAATCAGGACATTCTCGACAGGCAGATGCCTCATTTCATGTATGACCGGAAGCTGCCTTTCTATCTGGGGGTGATGCGCCGCGATGGTGACGGATCTGATATGCGCTGGTTCAGGCTGGAGCCGGGCATTTGCGGCTGTCATGTGATGAATGCCTTTCAGGATGGCACCAGGATTCATTTTGATTTTCCGGTATCGCAAACCACCAGCCTGCCCTTTTTCCCGGAAATGGACGGGACGCCGTTCAATCCGGAAGAAGCAACAACATGGCTCAACCGGATTACCGTCGATCTGGCGAGCAATAGTGACGAAATCACCAGCATCAAACAGATCGGCCAGGCACCGGGTGAGTTTCCGCGCATTGATGACCGCTATACAGGCAAACCCTATCGTCATGGCTGGATGATTACCTATGATTTTGACAAACCCTATAATGGCCAGCCCGGCCCGTTTGTGGGGGTTATCAATACGCTCACCCATTTTGACCATGCAACCGGCAAGGAAACAAGCTGGTGGTGTGGCCCCGATGGAGCATTGCAGGAACCGGCATTTATCCCGCGCAGCGCAGATGGGGCGGAAGGTGACGGGTATATTATCGCGCTGGTTGATAACCATATCACCAACTATTCCGATCTGTGTATCTTTGATGCGCAGCAGGTTGATAAAGGTCCGATTTGCCGCGCCAAACTGCCGGTGCGTTTGCGACAGGGCCTGCATGGAAACTGGGTGGATGGTTCAAGACTGGCGGCGTGAAATTTACCAAAGTGCGATGAACCTGCCTCATCGCGCTCTGGTATTATTCCATACGAAGCAGGGTAATCTTCGCCTTGCCGACTTTGCGCTCTGTCTCGATCTGTAACCCTTTGACAGCCACCTGTTCTGCTGCCGCGGTTTCCACCGCGATCCAGCTTGCCTCGTCAATCCAGCCAAGGCGCAACAATCTGTCCAGCGCGACACCAGCAGCGCCTGTATTGTATGGCGGGTCCAGCAATAGCAGGTCTCTGGCCTTGTCTGCCGGCCCCAGTGCCAGAACAGAGCCGGCACGCACATCGCTTTGCCCCGAAGCATCCAGAGCAGCGATATTGGTGCGGATGGCTTTCAGGGCCTGATTATCCTGTTCGGCAAACAGGCAATGGCCTGCACCGCGGCTGAGGGCCTCCAGCCCCATGGCGCCAGACCCTGCAAACAGATCGGCCACCTGAAGCCCATCAAACGTGCCAAGCCTGCTTGCCAGCATATTGAACAGGGTTTCGCGTGTCCGGTCTGCTGTCGGGCGGGTTATCTCGCCTTGTGGTGCAACCAGTTTTCGTCCGCGCCATTGGCCGGAGATAATGCGCATGGTCTGTCTTTCTTTTCGCCTGTCCGGCCCTGACAAATGTGGGCTGCTATCACAACAGAGCCTCTGACGGGAAGTAATCAGGATGAATTTTGATCTATGGGAATAATTTCATCTGCAAGGCGTGTTATCTCATCATGCATATGACTGACATAGATAACGGGGATCTGCCATTCATCGCGCAAAAGCTCTATACGTTCTATCACGTCATCGGCCCGGCGCCGGTCAAGCGAAGCGGTTGGCTCATCCAGCAGAAGGAAATGCGGTGATGACAAAAGGGCGCGACCGATAGCAACCCGGCGTGCCTCACCGCCAGAAAGAGTAGAGGGCCATCGGTCCAGCAAGGGGCCAATATCCAGCAGGCTCACCACATCATCAAATTGGATACGCCTGTCTGTTCCATGATCTGTTTCCTGCTCGCTTTTCTGGCCGTAGGTCAGGTTTGATCGCACCTTGTAATGCGGAAACAGGCGCAGATCCTGAAAGACATAACCAGCTCCGCGTCTGTTAACCGGCAGGTCGATATGCGCAACACTGTCAAACAGGGTTTTCCCGCCAATTGCAATATGCCCCTGTTCGGGCCTTAGCAATCCGGCAATGCAGTGAAGGATCGAGGTTTTTCCTGCGCCGGATGGCCCTGTAAGGGCAACAAGTCCGGCCTTGCTGTGAATCATGCAGGATATTCTCTGCTCTGCGCGTTTCACCGTGATATCAATATCAAAGCACATGGAGCGACTTTCCTGCCTGACGCCGCATCAGAACTTCGCTTGCTACCAGTGCAATCATGCAGATGATGATAGCAAGAAGGGACAGGCGCGCGACTTCCATCTCGGACCCCGGCACCTGCAAACGGGTGTAAATGGCCAGCGGGAGTGTCCGCGTTTGCCCCGGAACATTGGAGGCGAAGGTAATTGTTGCCCCGAACTCGCCAAGGGACCGGGTAAAGCCAAGGATGGTGCCGGCAAGAACTCCCCTGCTGCTCAGTGGCAAGGTAATGGTGTAAAAGGCGCGCCAGCGGCTGGCCCCCAGTGTCCGTGCCGCATCAACCAGCCGGCGATCAATATTCTCGATGGAAAGGCGCATACTGCGCACCATCAGCGGCAAGGCCATGACAGCGGCGGCCAGGGCAGCGCCAGACCAGTGAAAGGGCAGCACAATGCCCAAAGCCTCATTCAGCCAGCGACCGATAATGCCGGACGGAGAAAACAGGATGAGCAATATCCAGCCAGTCACCACCGGCGGCAGGATCATGGGAAGATGGATTGCCGAATCAAGCAATAATTTTCCTGGAAAATGCCAGCGTGCCAGAATATAGGCGAGGGCATAGGCCAGTGGCAGGATAATGGCTATCGCAATGAGGCTGACTTTCAGGGATAAGGCAATGATCTCCCATTCATCTGCCGTCAAAAAGCCTGTCACGGAGCGGAGAACCCGTGCTGGCGGAAAATGTCCGATGCTTCGGAACCGGATAGAAAATCGAGGAATCCTCTTGCATCCGGGTGCTGCGAACTCTGGATCAGCGCAGCGGGATACCGAATGGGTGGATGGCTTTCATCGGCAAATTCCAGAACAATTTCGACCTTGTCTGATGCCTTTGCATCCGTAGCATAAACGATGCCGAGCGGAGCAGTCCTGCGCTCCACCATGGCGAGGGCGGCACGGACATTTTCCGCCGGTGCAATCCGGTTTTCCAGAGGTTGCCACAAACCATAATATTCCAGTGAGGCCTTGCCATAGCGCCCGGCTGGCACAGCATCGGGATCACCCATGGCCAGACGCCCATTGCCCAGTGCCCGGTTCCAGCTTTCAGCGTCATTGAAGGTGACGGTCACCTGTGCACCCTGGGGAGCAATCAGAACCAGACTGTTTCCGGCGATATTACGGCGTGACCCCTCGCGAATAAACCCCTCATCCTGCACCGCATCCATCCACTTTTCATCGGCAGACAGAAAGAGATCGGCAGGGGCTTCATGTGTGACCTGACGGGCCATGGCAGAACTTGCGCCAAAAGACAGAACGGGTCGTTCGTGACCTTGCCCGGCCCATGCGTCCGCGGCATTATCCAGCGCGCCCTGCATACTGGATGGCGCAAGGACAAGCGGGCCATTCGCTTCAGAATCCGAGCAGGAGGCGAGGCTGGCCAGCAGAAAAAGAACACAAACACGCACACGCATAAGGATGGCATAGCCATATATACGTTCAAATACAGCAGAATTTCACGGACCTGAAAGAAATCAATTCCCGATACAGTAGTTTTTTCGGGGCCGGTTTCAGGATCAGCGTACGCGCGGTCCGCCAAAAGGCAGGGGCGGTGGAGGACGACGCACACCACGTGGCAACTGGGCCTGATAGGCGCGGCCGCAATGTTCTACGCAATAGGGAAATCCGGGATTGACCGCCTCGCCACAAAAATGGAAATCCGGCTCCCCCGGATGCCCCATAGGCCAGCGGCAGACCTTGTCGGACAGGTCAAGCAGACTGGTTTTGTCAGCAATATCGGGGCTGGGTTTGGCGGGCACGAGACGCCGCGGCGGAGCAGGGGGAATCGGCGGCTGCTGGTCACCGGGGCCCTGACGCAAAAAACCTCCCGGCCCGACAGAAACTATCTTCGGCAGATCCGATTTCGGGTTAGGCAGGGGCTGTGACGGTGTTGTGCCTGCGCTGACCGGGCGGGGGGCAACAGGGGCAGGGGTGGCATGTTGCACGGGTGAGGGCGCTTTTGCCGGTTTGACTGTTACGGCAGGTTTTGCCGGTGCTTTTCTGGCCGGACGAGGAGCTGCCTCTTTCTTTTTGGCGGTTTTCTTTTCACCTGATTTTACCGGGCTTGGGCGCGATTTCAGCCCCAGACGATGAGCCTTGCCAATAACGGCATTGCGGCTGACATCGCCAAGTTCTTCGGCAATCTGGCTGGCTGTGGAGCCGCCTTCCCACATTTTTTTCAGTATGCCTATGCGTTCTTCTGTCCAGCTCATCTATTTCTCATTTCAAAATTAATACGCCGTCACCCAAGCCCATGTCGCATGTCCGCGTCAAGCCGGATATGGTGGTGTTTAATGACTTCGTTCACTTGTCAGCACTGCGTGATGGCCTTAGTCGTCCCCAAATGACCGATCAAGCCCAGGCCAGTATGGAAAATCCCGATATGGGAAATGAACGCCAGATTGAAAGTGGTATTCCATCACGTTTCCCTCCTCAGGGGCAAGCCGTGATCCATGGGATAAACCGTATCGGCCTGTGGAGCCTGTATCGCAAGGAAGTGCGGCGCTTCATGAAAGTGCAGCTGCAAACCATATGGGCACCGGCAATTACAACCCTGTTGTTTCTGGTTATTTTTACCGTTGCTCTTGGGCGATCAGGAAAAGAGGTGCTGGGGGTTCCTTTTGCAACCTTTGTCGCTCCGGGGCTGATTGTCATGGGAATGATGCAAAACGCTTTTGCCAATTCCAGCTTTTCTTTCCTTTCCGGGAAAATACAGGGCACGATTATTGACCTTCTGATGCCCCCCCTGTCCAACGGGGAACTGATGGCGGGCATTGTTTGCGCGGCCATTACCCGTTCGCTGATGGTGGGGCTGGCAGTGGGCGGGGCGATGCTGTTTTATCCGGGGGTTGATTTGTCCATGGCGCATCCATGGGCTGTATTATGGTTCGGGCTGATGGGGGCATTGATGCTGGCCCTGTTTGGCTTTCTGACATCTATATGGGCAGAAAAATTTGATCATAACGCAGCCGTGACCAATTTTGTCATTGCGCCGCTTTCGTTACTGTCAGGCACGTTTTACGTGATTGATAATCTTGCGCCTGCTGTCCAGGTAATCAGCCGGCTCAATCCGTTTTTCTATGTGATTTCCGGTTTCCGGTTCGGTTTTCTGGGCGTCAGTGACATCGGAGATAGCAACCAGGCCGTGTTACATGGCGCTATCGGGCTTGGCATCTTCAACCTTGTGCTTGGTTATATTGTGTATTGCGTTCTGAAATCCGGCTGGAAACTGAAGGATTAAATCATTGCGCGGAAAAGTGGATGCCGGTTTTCCGCAAAAGCAATGCGATTCACAACGTGATGGCAAAGCTTTCAGCTCTTGCGAAGTGCTGAAAATCAATGCGTCATAGCTCGTTGAACGCGATATCTGCCATCAGCGAAATGCTCGAACATGTCGTGGACACCGGGATGATCGACCGGGCCCCCATCCGGGTCTGCCAGCAGGTTCTGCTGACTGACATAGGCAACATAGGTAGAATCATCACTCTCGGCGAACAGGTGGTAAAAGGGCTGTTCCCGTGTCGGGCGGATGGCTTCAGGGATTGACTGATACCATTCTTCGCTATTGGCAAAAACGGGGTCAATATCAAATACAACCCCCCGGAAATCAAAGTGTTTGTGCCGCAGAACATCGCCAATAGAAAAGCGCGCATAAGAATGAAGGGGAACATCCAGTGTTCGGCCTGCCTGGGGAGAATAGAACTGTGTACGATCCATGGGTTATATTATAGGGAGTCGTATTTCCTGCACAAGTCGAGGAAAACCCTCATCCCCTGTTTTGTGTTATATAATAACACATCCTGATGAGCCTCACTCATCGGCCAGAAGTATAGGCCAGAAGCGTGGTGATGCGCTCAATGCCTCCTGATCCTAAGGGGCTTGGCAAGAGCTTCCGCTTGGGCTAAGCGCCGCGCTCCTGACGACCAGTGTGCCCGTTGCGGCATGTGCATGTCTTGAGGAGAGGTGCCGGAGTGGTCGAACGGGGCGGTCTCGAAAACCGTTGTGCGAGTAATCGTACCGAGGGTTCGAATCCCTCCCTCTCCGCCAAACACCGCCGATTGCCGCCGAAAATAGCCTGTGTGCCGCCGATTACTGCATGGCACCAAGATCGTCCTATTGCCATTTGGTTTGGTCAGCACCTGCAGCAAGCCGGACATACCCAGTTGATGCTGCAGATGTCGGTTAAGCGGACAATCTTGCCGTTCGTTGTAGTGGCACGAATGATGGCTATCATGTCATAGTATTTTCAGATATCCTGGAAGTGACAAATTGAAGAGAACGAAGACATGCCATTTCTCGATTGGATTACGTTGCTATTTTCCCAGCCGGTTCCTAAACTCAAGGTCACGTGAACAGTGGCTGTCGAACCCACACAGCAGGAAATGCAAACTGCGGTGAATCGACTGGATGAACTGGCGACAACTGCAATTCTCGGGGAGATCGGCGGGAGCAAACCCCAAAAGGAAAATAGGGCCACAAGCTGGTGGGGTGGTAACTTTCTAGGTGCGCAAGACGAGGATGTCCCCGTGTGCAATCAGTCGGGACAAGCGATGCATCCTGTCCTGCAAATTCGGATTGATGAATTATCACAAGTTCCACCCGCCTTCGAAGGGTTCGCACTCATAAATATCTGGATGGATTTGCAATCCTCCAAATTCTGGGGCTCAGAAAACGGTAATGGGTTTCTTGTTAGGACGTATACCGACATCGAAAACCTTGTTCCTATTGGGGTCGGCTACAGGGAAAGCTCTGAACTACCAACCTTTCCTGTTTTCTGGCGCGAAACGATATCCGAACAACCAAGCTGGGAAGACATGGCCGGCGAAGTGCCAACAAATGTTGCACGCGCTTCCGTAGATGATTGGTTCTTTAAAAGCAGATATTTATCTGACCGATATTACGCGCTGCGCAGCAAATACCCGGTAAAAGTTGGGGGTTGGCCGACATGGATTCAGGGTGCCGATTGGCCAGAAGATGCGCAGTTTTGCATACAAGTTGACTCCACTGACAAAGGCAAGATGTTTCTCGGCGATGCCGGTTCATTTTACATATTCAAAACTTTTGATTCATGGGTGATCAGAGGGGATTGCTACTGAAGCAGACCTTTGCGCATTACGCAGCATTCGACAAAATGGGGTCGGACCGGACCTTGGCTGCGCCAGACATGAATGTTCGTTTCAAGGACTCGGAATGTTGTAGACACTACGCAATCAAGTCGGTTCAATCATTTTGTAGTGCTATGGCGTAGATGTAGTTCTCTGTTTCGTCGGCTTCGGCCCGCCAAACACCGCCGATTACCGCCGAAAATAGCGTATGTGCCGCCGATTGCCGCATTCCACCGGGTGAGATAGCAAGCCGCCAATTCTACGCAATGATCCGATATTCTGGGAGCAGCGCGCGACAGCTTTCGACCCTAAAATACGCCGGGCCTCACCTACGATATGAAGGTATGGGCGGTGC
>JBKEEC010000063.1:0-4634 GCA_047975785.1 Sphingomonadaceae bacterium
ATTCTGGACCAGAGAAACGGCCCAATGCCATCAAGCGTGAAATAGGTGTTCTTGCGTGTATCCAGCAACGCAATGGAGTTGCCCAGATCGCTATATACTACATGGTCTGCAGGCTTCCATGACTGCAATCCGGATATTTCTGCCATCACGGCCGCTCCGCATATATTCCCTGCATGGCAGCGACAAGACGAAAAACTCGCCTTGCCGCCGCCTCTGGCCCGCCTGGAACCAGGTGACTACTTACGAAAATGAGGGGCCTTCTTCGGACCCACCACCGGGTGTATCCAAAGTAATTTCCTCGAATGAACCAACTTCATTAAGTTGAGGTTTTACGTAAGTAGATTTTTCGGAAGTATCCATAATATATACTCCGTCTTTCATGCGATGCATCAGTGCTTCGCAAGTAATGTATCTCACGAGCCTTCATCCAAGTCAATATGTTGCATTGCAATATAAATAAGTATGACTATCTGCTTTCCGCATAAAGGCAAGCATTTGATTCCGCTGCAATCATGCTGCAATCATTAAGGGTGGATTCTGGCTCAATTTTCTCATCAATAGGAAGTAATACTAAAGTAGTATACCTGGCAGCAGCGATACGGACACGCCAGCAGCGTGACACACTCAGCCGCACAAGCCTGTGACCAATCTGCCTTGGCTCAGCTCACCATGCGCATCAGTTCTGCTGAAATGATCGCGGCATAGGTTCCCAGCGCATAGCCCAGCACCGCCAGCAATACGCCCACCGGGGCCAGCGACGGATGAAATGCCCCGGCAACAATGGGCGCAGACGCCGCGCCCCCCACATTGGCCTTGGACCCGACCGCAATAAAAAAGAAAGGAGCACGGATCAGTTTGGCCATAATGAACAGGATAATCGTATGGACAAGCATCCAGACAAGACCGATCAGCATAAATTCCGGCGCATCGGCCAGTTTGAGCACATCCATCTTGGTCCCGATGACCAGAACAAGCAGGAAGATAAAGACTGACCCGAATTTTGACGCTCCCACCCCCTCAAACTGGCGCAGGCGGGTAAAGCTCGCCCCCACCCCGAAAGTAGTGGCCAGAACCACCACCCACAAAAAGCTGCTTGCCAGTGTTGAATCCTTGCCAAGGCTGGCGGCGAACTGATCGCCAATCATCCCCCCCAGCAGGTGAGACAGACCCACAAAGGCAAAGGTAATACCCATCAGCATCATCAGTTCGTTGGCGGTGGGCACCTTGCTGACCGATGCCGAATATTCGCTCATCCGCTGTTCAAGGCGGGTAATTTCGGAAGTATCCGCCTTCAGCCAGCGGTCAAACTTTTCATGATTGGCGGCACCGTAAAGAAGGAATGCCATCCAGATATTGGCCACTACTATATCGACCGCAATCATGACGGAATAATGTTCCGGATTATACTGAAACACTTCAAGCATGGCGGTCTGGTTCGCACCGCCGCCAATCCAGCTTCCTGCAATAGTCGCCAGCCCGCGCCATGCTGCATCATATCCGCTGCCCAGAACAGACGGATCAAAACGGGATACGAGCCACAATGCAATCGGGCCGCCAATCACGATACCGAAAGTCGCCGTCAGGAACATGATAATCGCCTTGGGCCCCAGACGTAATATTCCTTTCAGATCGATACTCAAACACATCAGGATCAGGGCCGCAGGCAAAAACGCATCTCTTGCTATGGGCCAGAGCTGCGAGTTGCTCATATCGATCAATCCGCTGGTGGCCATCAGCGAGGGCACCAGATAGCAGACCAGAATAATCGGAATAAAGGTATAGAACCTCGTCCAGAATCCTCCCAGACCTCTGGTATAGAATGCCAGCGCCAGAACGGCACATAACAAGCCGAAAATCACAATATCATTCGAGATCATGCGTAACCCGTTTCATCTGAAGCACCGTCCGGAATTATGCTTCCGGGCAGAGACGTCCCCTCTCTCCCGGCATGACTATCATGCCAGGAGTGCAACAGATGCCACCAAGTAAACGGGCAGACCAGCCCCATTTGTCAGAGCATTGCGCGAAAGAGCAGATGCCGTTTTTTCGCAAAAAGCAATGCGGCTACACCAGAGGCGCGATGATCCAGGCTCATCAGGAGCCGGTATTACATACTGAGCCGCACACTCAGTCTGAAGTTTCTGCCCGGAAGCGGAACAAAATCCTTCGTGAAGCTGCTGTGACGACGCCCTTCAACATCAAAGATATTGTTGCATGCCACAATCACGGACAGATTCCGGTTACCCGACAAGGGTCGCCAGGCCAGAGAGGCATTGGTATACAGAAAACTGTCTGTCGGTGTTTCAAACGCGCCCACACGCTTCTGATTGTCAAACCATTGCAGTTCAACCCGGCCATCCAGAGCATCCGTCTGCGCCTCAAGCGCGCCAGCCAGACTAAGCGGAGGAATACGCGGCAGAGGTGTGCCATCTGTCAGCTCGGCCCGGACATAATCCCCGCGCAGATCAAGATTCAGGCCAAAGCCATCTTGCTTGATCAGGGGCGCGCTGATTTCGCCCTCAATGCCCACATAATCCACTTTGCGCTGGATATAATTATAAACCGGCAGGCCATCTTCTTCTGCGCCCGTTGCATCCAGATAGATGTAATTGCTGAACCAGTTGCGATAAGCAGCGATATTGACCATTACCGGCCCGATTGTGCCGCGCATATAGGCTTCTACACCCCAGGCTTTTTCAAGCCCAAGATCCGGATCACCCACTTCATAGGCCTGCGTCGCGATATGGGCGCCATCGGCCAGCAATTCTTCTGCCGCAGGCGCACGGGTAGCGCGGGAACCATTCACCCCGAAACGCAGACCGCCAGAGGTTTCATGCGCAATTCCCACCGCACCGGAGAAGCTGTCAAAATGCCGGTCCAGCCCGACCTGCCGTGACCGGACATCAGTGGCCTCATAACGACCGGCAATTTCAAACAGGATCGGCCCTGCGGCAAATTCCTGCAATGCAAAGACAGAATACTGATCCGTCCGGTTGGGCGCGATATAGGCTTCATCACCCAGAGCGGAAAAGTCACGGAAATAATATTGCGTGCCGATGGAGCCTTTCCAGCTTCCATGTTCGGCCTGCTCCAGCTCGGCCCGTGCCTCGATGCCCTGGACATCAAAAACAGTGCCGACTTCACCGCCTTCATATTCTGTATGTGTATAATCGCTAAATCCGGCGCGCGTATGCAGGGTTTTGAAAAATCCATCCCCCAGATCAATTTCACCACGCATATCAGCGCGATATTGCCGCATACCGATGGTAACACCTTCTTCCGCATGATCATCATGGTCGTCATCGTCATGATCATCATGCTCGTGTTCATGCACACCTTCAGGCACGCCATATGTCGTGTCATAGACACCGAAAGACACGCCTATTGTGCTGTTACCGGCAAACAGGGCTGCACCGGCATTGACAGACCATGTTTCTGTCGCGCTATTGCCCAGCTTGCCGCGCCGGTTTGCCGCTTCGCGCAGTTCTTCTGCTTCATCCGGATCATCTTCCAGCGCAGCATCAGCCAGAAAATCCTGACGCATTGGCTCGGACAGGATATAGCCGGGAACCGAGACATCATCCGTCTTGCGATAGTTCCCGTCCACATGGAGCACGAAATATTGCCCTGCCGGAACGTCAACAGAAACGCCGCCTTCACGAAGGTCAGCCACGGTGTCAAAATTGGCCATGGCGTCAATATGAACCGCCTCATCCGGCATTCTCAGCGGGATGCGCTTGTCAATCACATTGACAGCCCCACCAATGGCCTGGCTACCATAAAGCATGACAGCCGGCCCGCGCAAAACCTCGATCCGCTCGGCTGTCAGCGGGTCAATAGTGACCGCATGATCTGCCGAAGTGTTGGACGCATCAATGGCCCCGATGCCGTTAACCAGCACCTTGACCCGCTCTCCCGACATACCCCGCAGGATCGGGCGTGAAGCACCGGGGACAAAGCCACTGGCAGTCACACCGGGAAGCGAAGTCAGCACCTCGCCGATCTGGCCTGCCATATTGCGCTGCAATTCCTGGCCCTCCATGATGGAGACACCGGCCAGGACATCCAGTTCCTTGACACCCACCGCGCTGACGAGTATCTCTCCAAAATCATCCCGTCTCCGATCGTGGAAATCATCCTGACTACGCGATCTGGAAGCAGCGCCTGCTTCTTGAGCACTATCGGCCGCTACGCCATTATCCTCATTTGCCCAGGCCGCAGCCGGAGCAGCAAGAACAAGGGAAAGCGCGCTATACAGCGCATAACGGGCATAACGGGGCGATCTATTATTTGTATGATATGTCATATCATCGGCCGTTAGGCATGTCCGATGCCATGCGCAAGTCAGGAATTGGTATATGACTGTGTTAATATTTCGCACTGTTGCCGAAATTCATCATGTTTCATGATAGCCTCTTCAGTGCGGCACCCCTATCCATTGGCCTCTCTATTGGCCTATCCATTGGCCTCTCTATTGCCCTGTCTATTGGCCTGCAACTGCCCTGCCAGCAGGGTATATCAACATATATCGTAAAGGCATCAGGCGGGCGGCGAAATTACCCCGCATTGCCTACAACCAGACAGGCAGCCGCAACCAGCGCGCCTGCAAACCGGTTGGAACGGAAGCGTTCCAG
>JBKEEC010000064.1:0-55799 GCA_047975785.1 Sphingomonadaceae bacterium
CCTGCTATCCTACTAGTCAACTATATCGCATCAGTTCTTGGCTTTGGCACGATACAGTCGGCTCTTGCGATATCTACTGGCGCTCTCGCAACGTCAGAAGATGGTCGCAAGTGGCTGACAATTAACGGCGCAGACGTGCGTAGATGCAATTCCGACCTTGTCATAACCTTACGAGGCGAAGATGGCCGGGAGGAAACTGTCGGGATTTCGACGAAGCAATGCAACAATCGCACACCGACCAACGCCCAATTATATTTTACGACGGCTTGCGGCTTTTCAAATTTGCTTCGCAGCAATGGAATTGAGGTTTCCGACAGCGCCGTGCTGGCGTTGAGGCAGTTTTGCGGGGATGTGGGGTTCCGTCCTCTAGACGATGCCAATGCGCTGAATGGACGCGAGGTCGATCCCCGTCGATATTTCTGGGAAGAAATCGACGCCCAAGGCAGGGCAGAGTGGGAGGGGCTCTTCACTGACCGGCAGGATGATATCACCAGGCTGATGCTGCAAAAGGCCTATATGAACGATCCTTTCGTTCCCACCTTCCTGCTGCACAAGACTTGCGCCGCTCCGTCTTGGGAACAGACGGAAGTCGCGATTTACACGATTGACGAACTTCTGCAGCATTCGCGTGACTACGGGCGCTTCAACACGAAAGCGTACTCAGTGCGAAAGGGAAGTCACCGAGACCCGGCCGGGGTGACACATGAAGCGCCTCGATTTGGCATTGTCCAGATGCAGCGCGGCGGACAGGCTCAGCACCCCGATCAGCTTCAATTCAATCTAGAAGCGGGGTACTTCTACAAGATTCAAAATGCGCGTCCGAATATGTGATGCGATTGCACGGGCCAATAACGGCGGAACTGCGTTCCCAATGCCAGTCCTGATTGTTCCTAAGCTACCGATGAAGCGATAGGTGTCGGGGAAGGACTGAATGCGTGCGGCCTCACGGACTGTAAGAGAACGGGTCGCTATAGGATGTACGTTTCGGCACCCTGAAATCATGCCGAATGTCGTTTGCACAGCCCCAGCCGGTTCGTTCCAAATTTGCCGCTTGTAGGTCGTATTGTAGCCCGAGGGCGGGCGCATATTAGGGTCTTCGTTGTCGTGTGCGCTGCGGCCCTCTGGCACGTTCCAAAGCCAGTTGATCACATGGTCGGGGTGGGAAACGGCCTCATGCAAAGGATCGGCGCTCGATTCACCAGATTCGAGAAAGGCCAAATCGGAACATGCATCAGCAAATGTCCGATAGGGCTCTGTCATCTGCAAAAGGTCGCATGATGAACCGTGTGAGGACTGCGGAAGGCTAGGTGACCTTCCCAATGCTTTATCTACTGCAACGAAGATGACGCGCTCTCGATGCTGCGGCACCCCGAAATCCTTCGCATTGATTTCAAAGAGGCTGACGTCGTAGCCTTCCTTTCGGAATTCGTCTTGAATGGCTTCCTTTACGAAAGCTCCCGCCTTATTTTTCATCGATGTAAGCAGCCGGACATTTTCCAGCACGGCAACCTTCGGGCGCAATCGCCGGACCACCCGAATATAGTCTCGGAAAAGCTCGTTGCGAGGGTCATCGACTTTGCGTTTGCCAGCCAAACTAAAGCCCTGGCAGGGGGGGCCACCGACGAGGACGTCGATTGACCCATGGCCGGCCACAAATTTGGCAAGATCGTCATCGGTCAAATCTTGGATGCTGCCGCCGATGCGAGGAGTACCCGGAAAGTTTGCGCTATAGATCTCACTCAAGGCGTCGTCGATTTCAACAAACCCCTTGATTTGGCAACCTGCGCTGCGGAACCCGAGACTGAGCCCGCCACAACCAGAAAAAAGGCTTAGCGCGCTAAATGATGGGGGTGTATGTTGCTCCAACTCAGCCAATTCACGCAGATATGCTTCGTTTCCTGACGAGGTTTTGTGCCGTGCGACGCGCTCAGGTTTATGCATGATCTGGGAGTATTCGTGCTCCCGATAGCGCTTCTTTCTCTGCACCACGGCCTTTGCCAAAGCGTCATCTTCAAACGATGCTCGCAACATTTCACTGAGGTTGGAACTAAGGTCGCCCTTGCCCAATTCAAAGGCCGAAAGAAGATGCTGCGGCACCCCGCTGACCTCTGCGAGCTTTGCCTGAGAAAGACCAATTTCCTCGCGATACGCCCTTAGTGCACTGCCGTCTTTGAACATCACCCAATCCGATTTTTGCCGCGAAAACGCGCGTGGCTCAACTCCGGTGCAAAGTGCCCAATGTGAAACAAAAAGACAACACGAGGTCGTCTAACGCCGTTCCAGTTTCCCCAAGATGCTCGGTCAGTCCGGTTCGTATGGATTTGTAGGTCTCGACCGGCAGGCGTCGCACAAGCGGTTGCCCGGCCCCTCACTCGCAAACGGCTTGCGACAGCACAGGCATGGGCGCTCCCGCCCAGCCGGGCTGACATACTTGACGCCCCCTCCGAGCCCATCTGCGGCGATGATGCCTGGCGGCCTCATTGCCTTGCTCTTCGCCGCATGGCTCAGATTCCGGTTCAGGCTGCCAGGCGAGCTCCTCGCCGTAGTGCGCCAGAGCATCGTCGCGCGCGTCGAGGTAACGCAGGTGCAGGTTCGCATCTGGGGCGAACACGTCGATGTCAGCCTGCCGGGCCTCGTACCCGCGCTTGAGGTCGGCCAGTGCCCGATCGTGAGCGGCCTGTCGGGCTTCGCTCGTAGTGCGGACCAGCCATTCGGTGGCGGTCTCTTCCTGCGAGCCCGGCGCGTGACGCGCTACCCAGGCGTCGGCCAGCATGGTTGCAATCGGGTCACTCACCGCCCCGCCTCCCCAAGGGCCATAATGCTCTTGGCGGCCTGCGCGGCAGGGAGGTTTCGCAGGTCGAGGATTTCACCGAACCGCTTGACGAGCGCGGAGCCCGAGGCTGTCACGTGTGCCAGCGCAGCGTCGGTCGCTTCAAGCTGGGCATTGTCCACCGGAGCGAACTTGGCGGCGGTGCGGGCCCGGAGCGTTGCATGGGCGGCCGGTTCAAGCCCGGAAAGGAAAGGCTGGGCATGCAGCACCGCCGCCACGGTCGCCACGTCGCCCTGCTCGATGGCTGCGGCGATGAAGGTCAACCGCTCGTCGGGCTTCTTCATGGTCTTGATGTGGGACCGGACTTCTGCCGCCAGGGCGAGGCCTTCCGGGGTCTTGCGCGCTGGGTGATCGAGCGCGGTGGCAACGCGCGCGGCGAAGGTGTCGCGGTAGCCCTTCAACTCGGCTACTCGCCGGTCTACGGCGGGGCTGACACGGGCAAAGGCCTTCTCGGCAGCGGCAATGAACTTTTCTGCATCGACGTAGCGGGTCGGCTTCCCGTTCTTCATGCGAACATTGCCAGTCACCTCTGACCCAGAGCCTGCTCAGGATGGCGGGTCTGTCTGGACTGGCCTGCCCCGGATTACACGACGCTGTGTCGGCGCCAGAAGAGCTTGTCGGTCGATCTGGGCGGGAGGCCCAGCGCAAGCGGGCTGCACTTGCTGGTTGATAGCACGGGCATCAAGATGATGGGTGAAGGGGAGTGGAAAGCGCGCAAACATGGCGCTTCCTACCGCCGCCAGTGGGGCAAGGTGCATCTGGGGGTCGACGCGGAAACCTTCGATATCCGGGCGATCGAGGTAACAACGAACACCGTCGGCGATGGCCAGACCCTTCCCGATCTTCTGGCGCAGATCCCGGAAAATGAGACCATTGTCACCGTCGGCGGCGATGGTGCCTATGACACGAGGGCCTGCCACGCGGTCATTGCCGGGCGCGGTGCCGATCCGGTCATCCCGGTACGTCGCAACGGCAAGCCATGGACCAAGGACGGTCCCGGCGTCGACGCTCGCAATGAAACGCTGCACGTGATGAAGCGGCTCGGCAGGGCGATCTGGAAAAAGTGGAGTGGCTATCACCGCCGCAGCCTGGTCGAGACCAAGATGCACTGCTTTAAGCTGCTCGGCCAGCGCCTCGCTGCCCGCACCTTCGATCGCCAGGTAACCGAACTCAAAGTCCGTGCCGCAATCCTCAATCGTTTCTCTCAAATCGGAATGCCCAATACCATCCGCGTCGCATAATATTATCAAGTAATCAGTTGCTTGTGACCTTCAGGCGTTATGCAACAAAGCCCTTCAGCAGACAGGCCCAATTTTTCGGCCAGTGCGCGGGCAGCGTCCACCTGATCCATGCCGTTCAGATACGCATAGAGGGAGACAGGATCACCGCCCGCATCACCCGTAGCAAAATCGGCCCATGCACCTTTTTCGGTGTTTACCGAAAAAGAGCCGGGCTTCTGATCGTTGCGCATCGGATTGCGCGCCAGATACTCTTTGCCTTTGGCCACACCGCCGGGGAGCCAGTCGGAAAGCAACCGGGACAAGGCCGGGATCGCAGCCGCATTGACGGCGGAAAAATCAATTTGTGCGTTCATATCGCACCTCCCATAATTCCAGCCAGTTCTTCAAAATAATCCATGGCTGATTGCTCTTCGATTTTGGCCACATGCAGGGCGCGTTCGGGCAGCAAGGCTTCAATATGACCACGAAAAAGGTTGCGAAGCATCCTTGCAGGCATAGCTTCAGCTTCCACGGTTTCGCGGATATGCAGGGCGCGGCGGTCTGTCATTTTGCGGGGCTTTATCGGCAGATCGTGTTCGGCAATCTGTTCAGGCGTGATAGCAATGCGCGAAAAATGCAGGTCTAACGGTCGAGCATCGCCTCGACCTTCTCCGGTCCTTGCATCTGTCAGTCTCCTGTGAATCACCGCGCGATTTGCGGTGTGCGGAGACAGTGCGGCGAAGCGGACCCGGTTGCGATTTCCCCAAATGCCGACGGGGGAGCCGGACCTCCTGCCCTGCTGTCGGGAGACCTTGCCGGTTACCTTGCCGCATGGTCATGGGGCCGAAGCCCAAGAAGGGCTGGCGCTCGGCAATGGCCGCCTTATCCTCGCTTAGGTTAGGGTCGATGGCAGGCGTGCCGATCTCGCGCCCGCGCGCGTGAGGACCAGCGGTTCAAGCGGGCGGAGGGCGGCACTTCCTGCCCAAAAAGGCACAATCCGTCGCAGGCGTCGGGGTACAGGCGCCACTGATTTTCACGTGAGATTATTGCTCATTCGGTGTGGCTTTATATGCGCTTCAATCTCAGCCTTCGTGAAGTCGAGGAAATGCTGCTGGAACGCGGCGTTGAGGCGTCTTGCACCAAACTGCAATGATGCTGTCGCATCAGCAGCTGGAACCGCTCAGGCGCCGCACAGGCTTGACCAATGTGTGATGAGTCAAGCTCATCGCACATTGGTATTATGAGACCATCCGCTACCATCGACTTGAGGCATGTGATGCATGGAAGGCTGCAGCACATCTCGCCTGACAACATCACCACTTTTCGGCCCTTTCGCGATCCGGTAAGTTAACGTGACAATGCCGCTCAAACATAGGTTTCTATTGTCGGGTAACCGGGGTTTCGTGCCACGCTGGAAAGCAGGAAATCCTCAAGCTGGTTGGCGTGGCGGTTATCAGAATCGGGCACGCGAAACCACATGAGATGCCAATTGGCCAAAGGATATAGCTGGACCAGCTTTAGCCGGGTTTCTGGCGACAAAAACGATTCGGCAATACAGGCAATGCCCAGTCCCCGCTCAACCATGGTGCATGTTACATCGATATAGTCTGTATGGCATATAATATGATGGGGGTGGATTTTATGTTCTGACAAGGCGTTCAGCTGCATGATTTCCTGATCTGATCCGGCCTTGGGCAGAATGAACGGCAAACCGGTAATTTCTTCGGGTGATAGCGGGAGGTCAGAGTTTCCGGCATATTGTGCGGTGCCATAAATCCCGCTCCTGATCAGGGCGAGGCACTTGCACTCCAGTTCAATAGGCATGTCGGCGCGGTGGTGAAACATGGCAAAATCCACATTGCCATTGCGAAACTCACTGCTGAGGCGATCCGTCGGGAAATGCGTGACAAACTCGCACTCAATCAGAGGGTGATCGCCGAGAAACTGATCCAGTTGGGGGCGAACATAATTATCAAATAATACCTGCCCGATCAGGATGCGGAAGGATGAGCCGGTTTCTCCCTTGCTGGAAACGGCCCTGTGTGATGCCAGTTTCCGGCTTGCTTCCCTGAATTGTTGCAGATCCGCACGGAAAGCCAGACCCTGACGGGTAAGCGACGGCCTTTTGCCGGGACTGCGGGCAAACAGCTTGATTCCCATCTGCATTTCCAGCTGGGCAACCTGATTGCTGACAGAGGCCTGGGTTATGCCAAGGCGTTCGGATGTTTCGCGGAAACTGAGTGTTTCGCACACCGCTTCGAAAATATCGAGCTGACGCAATGTATAGGGCAGGTTGGGCATGGTGGCAGAATACTCAACCTATAACTTCAGGGCAATGTTCGAGATTACTTTGGCATGTATTGCTACGCCATCCCAAAATAGACATAATTTATAACAATCGTTACAAAGTAATATGTAAAATCACCAGGGATGAGGACTGTTTATGCCTAGCATATCTCGATTCAGCACGACTATTTCTCTTGCTCGCAACACAGGCTGGGGTGCCAGTGCTCTGGCCATGGCCTGTGTTTCTCCAGCAGTTTTTGCGCAGGATGCCGATGAAGACGCCGGCAGTTCTACCGGGGAGATTGTCGTTACTGCCCAGTTCCGTGAACAGAATCTGCAGGATACACCGCTTGCCATTACCGCGGTCAATTCGGAAATGCTGGAGCAGCGTAGCCAGACAAATCTGACAGATATTGCGAATCAGGCCCCCAGTGTTGACCTGCGCCAGAATTCGGCATCCTTTGGTCCGTCCATTACGGCAACCATTCGCGGTATGGGTCAGGTTGACTTCAATCCGCTGCTGGAGCCGGGCGTGGGCATCTATATTGATGATGTCTATTATCCGCGCCTGACGGGCGCCAATTTCGAACTGGTTGATGTCGAGCGGGTTGAAATCCTGCGCGGTCCGCAAGGCACATTGACCGGGCGTAACTCGGAAGGTGGTGCTATCCGCTATGTGTCCAAGCGTCCCGATGGCACGTTTGGTGGCACGGTTCAGGCTACTTATGGTAGCCGCGACAATATGAATTTGCGCGGTGCGGTGCAGTTCCCCATTTCCGGCGATGGCAATCTGTCCGGCCGTGTATCGGGTGCGTGGGGACAGCAGGACGGCTATGTGCAGGGCTATGATTATGGCTGCATGTTCCCGGCCAGCGGTGTGCCTTCCTATACTACCAACAGCGATTGCAAGACGGCTGATTTCGGCAACAAGGATTATTATGCTGGCCGTGTGGCGCTGCGCTATAATCCCAGCAATGCGGTCGATGTGATGCTGGTAGGGGATTACACGCATGATTCGACCTGGAATGCCGGCGAAGTCCTGCTTTATGCCAATAACACCAATCCCAATACTGCAACCGAAAACGGTCTGCCCTTCGATAGTCGCTTTATCTGTGGCAAATATTGTAACTATGCCTCGTTCCAGAATGCCCCGGCAAGCTGGCAGTCTCCGGTTCCGCCGCTGAACGGCCTTCCGGTGGCCGGTTCCGATACACCGCTGACATCTTTCTATGAGGGCTGGGGTGTATCGCTCCATGCCGAGTTTGAAATGGCGGACTGGGCATCACTGACCAATATCACCGCCTATCGCGGGTTTGATGCCAATTTCTCGAATGACACCGATTTGTCTCCGGCCCGCATTGATTCGCCGGTTATTGATCTGAAGAGCCGTTTTTTCAGCACCGAAACCCGGATCAGCGTCAATCCGGCAGACTGGCTGGAAGCTACTGTCGGCACATTCTACAGCTATGAAAAGACCGATCAGGATACACAGACCGATATCCGTTATGCGGGCGTGCCGCTGCAGTTTATCGGTGGCGGTCCGGTCAAGGTGAGTTCTTTCGCCGTATTCGGCACCGCGTTTATTCGTCCGATTGAGGATCTGACGATTACGCTGGGTGGCCGCTATACGGATGAGCGGAAGCAAACGACCTATCAGCGTCTGAATTACGATCGCACGACGCCCAATCGTTTTGTTGATCCGGTCGGGGCGCGTTACGGTATCAATTACTGGGGGCCGGACCCTCTGGACGCCAATACCAATGGCGATCTGACAGAAACCGTGCGTGCTCTGAACTATCTGACCAGTGGCTATTCGGGCACGCGTTTTGATTACCGGGCAAGTGTTGATTACCGTATTTCCGATGAGTTCCTTGTCTATGCAACCACAGGCACGGGCTTCAAGGGCGGCGGCGTCACTCCGCGTCCGTTTAATGCGGCGCAGGTAATCTCCTTCGGACCTGAAGAACTGACTGCCTATGAAGTGGGTGTCAAATCCGATCTGTTTGGCAGGATGCTGCGGCTGAACGTGTCAGGGTATCTGAACAAGTTTACCAATGCCCAGATTGGCCTGCTTTCCTGCCCGCAACTGAGCGCAGGCCCCTGTGCGGTCATCGTGAATGGCGGTGACGCGACGATCAAGGGCGTCGAGGCTGAAGTGTCGATGCACCTGTTTGACGGGTTCGATTTCAATGGTTCGCTGTCCTATCTCGACTGGAACTGGGATTGTGTCCAGATTCAGGCTGTGCGTCCGCTCAATCCGGGTGAAAGCAATTCATGCTCCAGTGACCCTGCCGTTGTGGGCGCGCTGGCCAGCCCGCCGCGCGGTGTGACGAAATGGCAGTGGTCAGTCGGTGCGCAATATCGTTTTGATATTGGCAATTCCGGTTCGCTGACCCCGCGTATTGATGTTGCATATCAGGGTGACATGAATGGCCGGAACACCGTTTCTCCTCCGGGATCACCGCAGGCACTTTACGGGGTGATTGAAAACTACACGATTGCCAATGGCCGCCTGACATACCGGACTCCTGATGAAGACTGGTCGGTTGCTTTGGCTGTCACCAATATTTTTGACAAATATTACTTCAACCAGAAGTTCGATCTTGTTGCAGCCGGCGCCGGCATGATCAGCGGCCTTCCAGGGCGTCCGCGTGAATGGTCGGTAACGGTCAAACGGACATTCTGACACTATTTGGTTGGCTGACACTATTTGGCTGATAAACTTTTTGGCGCAAGCCAGCCCGCCGGAGCACCCCTCCTCCAATGTTCCGGCGGGTCTTTTTTCTTCTCATGCAAAATACAAATCACAATGTGCGAGGCCAGAGGATGACACAGGATATTTCGCGTTTCCGGACAACCCGCCGACGCGCCCTGGCCGGATTGCTGGGCACTGCTGCCTTGACAAAAGCCGGTGTCGCGATGGCGCGCTCATCCGGTCGTAAACCGAACTTTCTGTTCATCATGGCTGATGATCTGGGATATGGCGATCTGTCCTGTTACGGGCGCCGCGAATATCAGACCCCGGTGCTGGACAGGCTGGCTGCAGAAGGGGTGCGTTTCACCAATGCCTATGCCAATAGCGCAGTCTGCACGGCTACCCGTGTTGCGCTGATAACCGGACGCTATCAATACAGGCTGGATGTAGGCAAGGAAGAGCCGCTGGGTATACGTGACGTTGGCCTGCCTCCTTCACAGCCAACCATGCCTTCGCTTCTGCGTAATCTGGGCTATCACACCAGCCTGGTTGGCAAATGGCATATGGGGTCCCTGCCCAAATATGGCCCGCTCAAAAGCGGCTATGATGAATTTTATGGTATCCGGCAGGGCGGTGTTGATTATTTCACCCACCAGATCTTTGGTCATGAGGATTTGTGGGAAGGGGAAACCCTGATCGAGCAGGAAGGCTATCTGACTACCCTTCTGGCTGACAGGGCAATCAGGGTGCTGGAAGAGCGGGCCAAAGCCTCGAAACCCTGGCTCATGAGCCTGCATGTCACCGCGCCGCACTGGCCCTGGGAAGGGCCGGATGATGTTGCCGAGTCCGATCGACTATCGCAGAAGGAAGGTTTTGCCGAAGCCGATTATGATGGCGGTGACATGGCGACCTATGCGAAAATGGTCACCTATATGGATGGCCAGATAGGCCGCGTTCTTGATCGTTTGAAAGAACTGGGAATGGATCAGGATACAGTGGTTGTCTTTACCAGCGATAATGGCGGGGAACGATTCTCGTTCAACTGGCCCTATACCGGGGTCAAGACCGAATTGCTGGAAGGGGGCCTGCGTATTCCGGCTATTGTCCGTTGGCCGGGCCTTGCAAGTCCCGGATCGCAAAGCGGCCAGCAGATCATGTCGATGGACTGGTTGCCCACTTTTGTTGCCGCAGCCGGCGGCGTGCCTGATCCGCGATCGCCCAGTGACGGGGTGGATATTCGCAATGCCATTGCCGGAAGGCATTTGCCCGAACGGCCCCTGTTCTGGAAGTTCAAGAAGCACAGCCAGAAGGCGGCGCGTCTGGGCAAATGGAAATATCTTGAGATAGCAGGCAACAGCTTTCTGTTTGATACGGATGCAGATCCGCAGGAACGCGCCAATCTCAAGGATCGTTTTCCTGAAATATTCACCGATTTGCGTGATGCCTGGCTGGCGTGGGACCAGTCCATGCCCGGCTATGATCCGGCATCAGCCACTTACGGTTTTACAGGTGATGTGATGGCAGATCATTTCGGCGTGGAAACTCATCCGGCCCCCACATTTGACGACTGATGATACCAGAGTGCAATGATGCTGACGCATCGGAAGGTTGAAACGCTCAGATTCCGCGCCAGACCTTGACACGGGCAGAATCTGCCGGGCCATATTGTCTTTTGCCGCACCGCGTGGGCAGGTAATCCTTCCCGTAGCACAGATAGAGTTCCTGCAACCAGCCGCTCCGGTTGATCCTGATACCAACATGTTCCGGTTTCCAGCGCGGCCCGTTCAGCCGGACGAACTCCGCGCGAATATCTCCGGCAGACAGGCCTGTTTGCCGGGAAAGACGATCCATCTCTGGCAGGGTCAGCGAATCCCACAGAATCCGGGTAATCTTGTAATAGGCATCAGGTGTGCGGACCATGCAGGCCCCGTGCTTGGCCCATTCATGCGCGACAAGCTGCGCCGAAGGCATCATGCACAGGCTTTGTCGTGTCAGGGCAGGCGATGGTGTTCGTGGTGTCGGGCACCATTGCGGCCAGGTGCTGCGTCCTTCGGGCCACAGACCATGCACGATAAAGCCGAAACGTCCGTTATCACCCGAACATTGCATGGTGCTGGACGGAGCGTTTTTGCGTGTCCGGCAAAATTCGGGGGACCAGCTGAGTGCCAGCGTATATCCGGTAACAGGAACGCGGCGCGGGGTGGCATCGGGCGTGATGGGCGGCACCGTTACGGTGCGCGGCATCCGGCACTGATAGGCCTGCGCCTGTGCCGGCTGGTTTGTCAGAAGCAGGAGCGCGGTGCCGGTGAGGGCAAACCCTGTTTTTGCAAAACCTGTAATCACAAGGGCGTGAAATCCAGCCCGATATCAGCCGCCGGTGCGCTTTGTGTCAGGCGCCCGACAGATACATAGGTCACTCCGCTGGCAGCTTTGGCGGCAATGGTTTCCAGATTGATCCCTCCGCTGGCCTCGGTCGGGACCCGGCCGGCAATCAGGGTGACGGCGTCACGCAACTGGTCCGGCGACATATTATCCAGCAGGATATGGTGCGCCCCTGCTGCAAGGGCGGGTTCGATCTGGTCGAGCCGGTCCACCTCGCAGATAATGGGCTTGACCCCTGCATCACGTGCGCGCCGCACTGCTTCACCAACACTGCCTGCCACCAGAACATGATTGTCCTTGATCATGGCAGCATCCCATAATCCCATCCGGTGATTTTGTGCGCCGCCCTGCCGTGTCGCGTATTTTTCCAGCGCTCGCAGACCCGGTATGGTCTTGCGCGTATCCAGCAGAATAGCCTTTGTTTCTCCCATTGCTTCCACATAGCGCCGTGTCAGCGTGGCAATGCCGGAAAGATGCTGCACGATATTCAGCGCGCTGCGCTCGGCTGTCAGCATGGCGCGCGCATTGCCGGAAAGGTGGATAAGGTCGGTTCCTGCCGGAACCTGGCTGCCTTCTTCCGTCAGAATGGCGATTTCCATTTCAGGGTCGAGTGTGCGGAAAAAAGCTTCGGCAAGAGGCAGGCCTGCAACGGTAATCGCATCGCGGCTGTCCATGACGCCGGAAAAGCGGGCGCCTTCGGGGATAACACTTTCGCTGGTGACATCGCGCCCGCCACCGGGCAAGCCGGTGCCGAGGTCCTCATCCAGTGTGCTGCGGATGAAATCATCAAGATTGAAGCCGGTAGCCTGTGCTCCGGCAAGGGAAAAGCTGCTCATGAACAGGCCGATACAATATTATACGGAAAAGTGGATACCGCTTTTTCGCACATATCTGTAATACCGGATTGCAGTGATGCTGTTGCATCAGCAGTCTGAAACGCTCAGGCGTTCAGAACATTTCCAGATAAACCGGTGCCCACTTTTTGTCATCACACTCTAATGAACAAAACGCGCCACCACATCGCGGTAGCTGCGTGACACTTTCACTTCAGCGCCGGATTCCAGCACGAGGAAACATTCCCCATTGGTATGCGGGCGCACCTGCCGCACCTGATTGAGATTGACAATAGTGGAGCGATGGACACGCTGGAATGTCCGCGGATCAAGCCTGCGTTCCAGATCTTTCATCGTTTCTCTCAGAATCAGGGAATTATCGCCAGTATAGATGCACATATAGTCTCCGGCGGCCTCGATATGTTCAATCGAATCCACCTCGACCCGGAAAATCTGTCCGCGATCCTTGATATTGATGAGCTTTTCAAACCGGTCTGCGCTCTCGCTTTCTTCATCAATCAGGTTTTCTGCCGCATCAGGGGCTACTTCGGTCAGCACTGATTTGAGTTTTTCCACCTCATCGGCAGAGCGTTTTTCTGTCATGCGCAGGCGCACACGGTCAATCGTGTCGGCCAGCCTGTCTTCATCCACAGGTTTCAGCAGGTAATTGACAGCATTGGCTTCAAACGCCCGCACGGCATGTTCTTCAAATGCAGTAACAAAGACAAATAGCGGAGGCTCAATATCCATCACCCCCTTGACGACAGAAAACCCGTCAAACCCAGGCATCTGGATATCAAGAAATACCAGATCGGGCTTTTCTGTCTTGATCTTGCGGATCGCTTCACGCCCATTGGCGCAGGTATCAATAATTTCTACATCATCAAAAGGTTGCAGCCGAAGCTGCAGACCTTGAATCGCAAGCTTTTCGTCATCGACGAGAATTGTTCGAATTGTCATGTTCCAGTTTCCACGCGCCTTAGGATTTCTACTTTTCCCTGCGCAGGCTTATCGAGCAGATTTTTTCCATGCTCTGCTGCCGGGTCAATGTTTTCTTCCGCCTCAAACGGGATTTCAATCACCACCGTAAAGCCGCCTGAAGGCGGGGTGCGGATTTCAAAAAGATGGGCATCGCCATAGGCTTGTGCAAGACGATCGCGAATATTTGCCAGTCCAACGCCCGTCGAAACTACGTTATTTCTTTCAAAAACAGTAGGAAGTATGCTGACTTTCTTTTTGGCAGCCTGTATACCCGGTCCGGTATCTGACACGGTTATGCGTAAACGGTTACTGATGAGCAGGGCCGCCAGCGTAATGCGTGCGCCTTCCTCTTGTGGTGATACGGCGTATTTGATCGCATTTTCCACCAGTGGCTGCAGCAGCATGGAGGGAAGCAGGGCATTGAGTGCCTTTGGATCAAGCCTGAATTCAGTGCGCAAACGGTCTTCAAAACGCATCCGCTCAATGTCGAGATAGAGCTTTATCGTGTCTACTTCCTGCTCCAGAGTGACTTTTCCGCTCGGATCGCTGACCAGGGTATGACGCAGGAAAGAAGACAGCCTGCTCAGCATCGCATTGGCAGGCTCTGTCTGTTTCAGCAGCACCAGCGTGCTGATGGAATTGAGTGTGTTGAACAGAAAATGCGGATTGAGCTGGTAACGCAGCATGGCCAGTTGCGCGCCGGTTGCCTGTGCTTCGAGCCGCTCCAGCCGGTCGGCCTGTTCTTCCGCCTGAAGGAAGAAATTGATGGCGTAATAGAGGGCGGACCATGCGCCCAGCAAGGTTAGCGGAAGGATGAAAATACCCAGAAAAAGCTGAGCGAAACTGCCTTCCCTGTCTGGACGATACAGGCCAATCACCCAGGCATCAATCGCGGCATATAATATGACCGCAAGGCCAAGGACTATGGTGGTAATACCCCATGTCACCAGAGGCTTGCGATTGATAAGCTGACGGTAAATCACGGACAGGATCAGGCTGATCGAAAAGCCGGTAATCCCTTCTATCAGGATGATGATGAAGAAGGACAGATCCTGACCGCCCGCAATGCCGGAAACTGCGCGTAACAGGATCGCTCCGCCCCAGCCTGCAATCTGCAAATTCCAGAAGGCGCGATTCTTGTTCGCGAAAAATGGGGTAGGGCGGAAGGGCAGCATGGCCATAGTGACTTCTCTTAGCCGATTATGCGGTGTGGGTCAGTCAGTTTCAATCTTATTCGCAAATTCGGGATGCAACGTGCCGGTATTGCGTTGAAAAGACTGCGCCCAGTCTGCCTTGCCTGTGGCGCGGACAGAAGAACTGATCGCGGGGTATTCTGCCTCAATCCATTCTACCCGTTCATCCCATCCTTCATGTGTGCGTTTGCGCAGTAATCCGCCGCCATGTTTTCTTCCCCATTTTTCCATGAAACGGGCTGCGGCATCGGGAGCCCAGCCGGCATTATGCAACAGCCACGGCATGAGCCGGTCCGCTTCGCGTTCGGTCAGGCGGATATTGCTGCGCGAGCGGCCATTAATATCCAGCCAGGCGCGGTGGTGCAGGAGATTATGAGCCAGTTCATGCGCCATGACGGCGGCAAGCTCATCGTCGGGATAGGTAAAGGCCGGAAAATTGGCGCCGAACAGGATACGTGTTCCGTCCGCCTCGGCAGTATCCTTGCCGATCAGCAATTCCCAGCGGCCGGGGCAGGCAGGGATTCCGGTGATCCGGTGTGTCTGGCGTGTTCCATCCGGCTTTTGCCAGACAAGGGTGATATGCCCGTCCCTGCGCAATGCCCTGTCGATCATATCCTGCAGATCGCTGGTCCTGCGCCATTTTTCCTTCTCTGGCACGGGCAATGTGGCGGGGTCAAATCCGTTCATGGCAAGGATGGTATCATTGGGCTGCAATCCGGCCTGCTGCGCCGGAGAACCTGCGGCAACGGCTTGCACCGCAATATCTCCGCTGGTCTGGCTGGCACGGCGTATTCTCTCTGGCGTGCCATAGGCCTGCATATCCTGCAGCAGCAGGCCAATACCGGGCAGGGCATCAGGGCAAAATGGTGCATTGGCAGTAGCCAGACGCCATGCGAGCGATTGGAAATGCTGATCTGCCTGCTGGAGCACGGCCAGGGCAGTGCGGTCCTTTTCCAGCGTTGCAATGTCGCTTCTGTCAGTATTTCTTGCCAGTAGTCCGGCATTTCCCTGCAAGACCGGCGCTCCGGCCATGATTACGCACAAAGATGCCATCCCGATCAGCCGTAACCGGCCCCAAATCAGCCGCGACCAGCCAGAGTGCGTAAAGGCCCTGATCATTTATCCTGACGGGAAAGGGCGGCTGAAAGTTTGTCCTGCCCGACAGCGCCATAGATAATCTGGCCGCCAGCAACCCATGACGGGGTTCCCTGAATACCCAATTGCTGGGCAAAGCTGTGATTTTTCATCAATTCAAATTCGGCTTCGCGGCTTTGGGCAAATTCCTGTGCGGCCTTCATATCCAGCCCCACTTGCTGCGCGACAGCATTTACCGCTTCGGGGCTTGTGGAGCCGGCAGCGAACATGGCCGTATGAAACCGGGCGAACTTGCCCTGTTTTGCGGCTGCCAGCGCCATGCGGGCAGACACATCGCTCCCTTCAAAAATTGGTAATTCGCGGATTACAACCTGCAATTGCGGGTCCGCGGCGACCATAGCTTCCACCTCTGCGACACTCTGGCGGCAATAGGTGCATCCGTAATCGGTAAACTCTACCAGAATGGTCTTGCCGTCCGGATTGCCCAGAACAGCGCCGGGAAAGGCGGTGGTGACTTCGCTGCCGATCCCTGTCAATCGTTTCTGCGCTTCCCGCTTTTGTAGCTCCTCTGCCATTTCGGGCAGGATTTCAGGGTTGGAGAGCAGATATTCGCGCGTTTCCCTGTCCGCCATACCGGACCATGACCAGATGGCCGCACCACCAAAACCAAACACCAGAGCGAGGGCGGCAGTGGCCGCCGCAGAAGGGAGAGAAAAAGTCATCTGGCCTTCTGCTACCTGCGCTTGCTCTCACGTTCAAGCTCTGCGCGTGCCTGAAAAGCAATATCCTGCGCCCTTAGCCAGTCGGGCGAGCCATCGGGCAGACCGGCCTCGGCATATTGCGCACTTCGCAGGGCTTCGGAATACTGGCGGTTCATGACCTGCTGTTCTGCACTGGCCAGACGTGCGCGCGGCATATCGCCGCGTGCTGCATAGACAACACCGAGTTGATACCAGGCAAACGGATTATACCGATCGCGGACAACGGCGGCGCGCAAAACCTGTTCGGCCTCATCATAATGCACCGGATCTTCGGTGGCGATCAGGGCATGGCCAAACAGCGAGGCAATGAGAGGCTGGTTGCGAGTCAGCTCGGTTGCTTCGCGCAGGGAAGCCAGTGCCTCATCCGGTCGGCCTGATTCCAGCAGGATCTGACCATTGAGTTCCAGAAAATACGGATCATCCGGCGCATCCTTCAGCAAGGCATCCGTTTCCTGCAAGGCTTCTTTCACCATCGCCTTTTTGTGATAGGCATAGGCACGGGCATAATGGGCGGGGATGCTCGTCATGCTTTCAGGATAGGCTCTCAGAGTCCGGTCCGGTTCCTCGATATAGCCGGACAGCTTGGCCTTGATCCGCTCGAAGCGGGCCTGCAGATCAGGATCTGGCGGTGTGTCCCAGGCGGGGTCTTTCTCATAATCTTCGCGCAGACGGGCTATCCGGTCACCGGAAAGCGGGTGGGTGCGGGCAAAGCTTGCCTCGTCGCTCTGGCTGAAGCCATAGCGATATTCCATGTTTTGCAGCTTTTTGTAAAATTCCAGCGAGCCGCGCCCCGTAATGCCGGCTTTGGACAGATATTGTGCGCCGGCAGCATCGGCCGAGCTTTCCTGCACCCGCGAAAAGGCAAGATATTTACCCATCGCCGCCTGCTGACCGGCCATAATGACCCCGGCAGCAGCATCTCCTGCCCCGGCTGCGGCAGCAGCCACCCCCAGCAACAGGGAAAGCAGGGTGATATTGGTCGCTGCGCTCATGCCCTCACTGGACCGGATAATATGTCCGCCGGCAATGTGCCCCAGTTCATGCGCAATCACGCCCTGCACTTCATTGGCGGTGTCGGCTTCCTCAATCAGTCCGCTGTGAATAAAAACTGCCTGACCACCTGCGACAAAGGCATTAACAGATTGATCATTGACCAGAATTATCTCGACATTGCCCGGTTGAAGGCCGGCGGCTTCGACCAGCGGAGCCGCCATGTCATTCAGCAGGGCTTCGGTTTCAGCATCGCGCAGGATGGATTGTGCAGCAACCGGCTGGCTGGCGAGGGAAAGCAGGGCCACAAAGACAGTGAGACATGCCGCGAACCGGATAATACGATCAGAAACAGGGCGCATGGGCCAGATGATAGCGCATTATTGCATGAACCGGAACTGAAGTTGCGGTCATGGGATGAATGTGTCCTGACCTATTTTGTTTCGGGCCGCTCTGTTTCGGGCCGCTCTATCAATGTGCGCGCGGCCTTTTCCAGCATGGCATTGTTTTCTTCCAGTTCGCCCAATATCCCGATACTGCCATCATCAAGCCTGCGGATCATCACCAGGCCGAACTCCGGGCCGGAAGTGTCAAGGCTCGACAGATCGCCCGGCGTGATGGCCCGCAGTTTTTTCGCGAGCTTCTCTTCCGGTGTTTTTTGCTCGACAACCGGCTTGCCGCTTTCCTCGCGGCGCAGTTGCCTTTCTATCCTGACGACACCTTTCAGCCCGCCTTCGGCATTGCGCAAAAATTCTGCCATTTGTCCGCGTTCGATCGACATGCGATGCCCATGGGACAGAACGGCTGCATATTCGGTCAGGCGGGTCTTGTCGTAATCCCCCCCGAATACCAGTTTGACTACCGGCGTCATGGGGGCGCGTTCCTGCACGGTCAGCCCGTTTTCGGCCACCAGTTCCGCGAAATCTGCCGGTGCTTCCTCTGCGGCGAGGCTGACATCATAGGCGAGGCCAACCGCTTCATACAGGGCAGAGCGGGTGCGATCTTCACTGCTGCGCGCTGCCAGCGCCAGTTCGCGTGCCTGGGCCAGACAATCATGCAGGCCCAAAGGCCGGTTCAGGGACTGATGGCGATTTACGGTCAGCGGGGCGCGGCTGGATTTGCCAGACAGGCCATCAGACAGAAGGGAGCCAAATTGCGGCTCTTGCTCGTCATCTTCGTCATCCCAGTCATCATGCCCGCTATCGACATTGGTCATACCGTAACGCTGTTCGGGGAAATGGACTGCCGGGACAAGATCCTGATCATTTGCTGCACCGGGACCATCTGCCCAGTCCGTTACCGGGTCGGTAAGGCGTTTCTTGTCAGAAACAGAAGGGGAGGACTGATCCAGCGCCTGATCAATTTCCAGCAGGAGTTCATCCGTGGTGATCTGGTCAGCCAGTTCTTTCCAGTTGATCACGCCGTAAATAAAATCAATTGTTTCATTATCGCTGGAAAATGGCAGCAAAATTCCGCGATATAAAATTGTCACTTCACGCTGGTTCACAAATTCCGCCTCAAACCCGATCGGAGCCTGATTAGCGAGAATCTGCATGTAATGATCGGTAATCCGGCTCAGAAGCGAGCGGCTCGGAACGTCTGACAGGCGGGTGATTTTCGTGTTTGTATCACATTCATGTGCCAGTGATTCGCCGACATACTGGATGGCCGGATCTTCCACCCCGGTCGAGAAATCCAGCACCACGCTGTAAGGCCCGAAATCAGGCAGGGTTTCCGGCTCCAGATCCTCGATGGAAGGAAATGTGCGGTCATGGAGCAGGCTCGCCCAGTGATTATAGGCGCGCACCTGCATCCGTCGCTCGTCCTGCCCGACCGGGCGGGGAGGAAGCTCATGACCTGTCTCATCCTCCAGAAAATCATAGTCATCGCGGTCGTCGGAATTGCTTCCCGATCCAAAATATCCGCGCAGTGTATCCATGACGATTATGCCCCTTGTCCGGTGTGTCACAATCGTTCTGGCGCGACATGGTAAACATCCGGTTAAGTTGCGCCATTATTCATGCAGAGATTTCATGCAGATTTTATAGAGACAGAATGGTTACTGTCATGATTTTACATGCCCTTCTCCGCGTTCAGGCATGGGGCCAAACATACGTGCAAACACCAGGCTGGCCAGCATCCAGGCTGCGGCAGCCTCAAGTGACAGGGACAGGGAAAACGCATCGGATATTGCGCCCCAGAGCCATGCACCAATCGCCATCCCGCCAAATGTTGTCGCCTGAAACGTAGCCATGCAGCGACCAAGAATATCATCGGGCGAGCGCAACTGCATGGCGACATTCAGGCTGGTCATGGTAGCAGTCCATCCGGTTCCGGCGGCAAAAGCCAGAGGCATGGCCTCAAAGATAGTCCGGGCAAAGGCCAGCCCCAGTGTGGACAGGGCAATAATGACAGTGCCGATGGTCACTACGGTTTCCGGTCCCCACAATTTCAGGGTCTTGCGCACGATCAGGGCGGTGAGGATGGAGCCAATGCCGAAGGCCCCCAGCAAGATGCCAAAATCGCTCGCTGTCCCGGCATATTGTTCGCGTGCCAGAACAGGAATCAGGGCCTGATAGGCTGCCATTCCCAGCCCTATACTGAAGCCGCGCAGAATAATCCTGAGCAGCACCGCCGTATGCAGACAGTGTGAAAGGCCGCGCCAGATCGCCTGCATCATCGTGCCGCCCTGCTGTCGCGGAGCAAAAATAGGGTCCCACCGCCTCAGTGCAATGATCATCGCCAGATAGCTGACCGCATTGACGGTAAAGGCCAGGGCGATATTGAACAGGCTGATCAGCGCACCGCCGATAGCGGGGCCAATACTGCGGGCAATATTGAAGGAAATGGAATTGAGTGCGATCGCCTGCGGCAGGTCTTCCTTGTCAACCTGATAGCGCACAGATGCCTGCCAGGCCGGTGAATTGAGCGCGGTCCCGATGCCGATGGACAGGGTCAGAACCAGAAGAATCCCCGGCGATATCTGGTTGATCCATGCCAGTCCCGCCAGCAGGGTTGATGCGACCAGCATGGCGAATTGCGCCACCAGCATGACCTTGCGCCGGTCATTACGATCGGCAATGGCACCAGCCAGCAGCCCGAACAGCATGATCGGCAGGGTGACAGATGCCTGCACCAGCGCAACCAGCGTATGGGATCTTGTCAGCTCTGTCATCAGCCAGGCGGCAGCGACAGACTGTATCATCGACCCCATATTGGAGGTGAGATTGGCGATCCATATTTCACGAAAGGCCTGAAAGCGAAACGGCCCCAGCGTGCTGCCGGGTGTTGCTTTGCGAAGGAGGCCCTGAAATGCTGTCACCTCCAGATGCTACAGCATATACCGCATATGTATAGTCTGGTTAATGGTTCCACCGTTCACATCAAAGGCCGCAGATTTGAAGCTGGGCGGCCCCATGCCCACTTTGGCATCGCGTGAAAAGCCAAAGCCTTCGCGCGGCATCAGCCCCATGGCCAGATCCATTTTGCCATTATTGTTTTCATCGTGAATAACCGCAATGGCGTAGCTCCCCGGCGCAGTATTGCTGAATGTCAGGTCAACAGGGTCACTGGCATTAACCACCTGCCTGTTATCCGCGCATGAATTGGGAAACCCTTTGGCCTTGCTGGTCATGCAGACACGGATCACGCCTTTCATATTGCGCAGACCCGTTACCGTGACATGAACATCTGTCCTGTCCGGGGGAGCGGCACCTGTCAGCAGGCAGGCAGGCAGAATCAGAGTGGCCGTGCCAGCCTGTCTGACAAGCCGTTGTCGGTCCCGCAAAGCCGGTCCCAGAAGCGAAAATAAAGTCCGTAATTGCATGGGTAATATTAGTGATGCCTCTGATGGTGGCTGGCGGTAATCAACCAGTTTCCGGCGCGGGAGTAAACCAGCCATCGCGGAAAAATCTCCCAGCCCATATGATTGGTAATTCCCATAAGCGTCATGATTGCGAGCACGCAAGCCAGCATGGCAACATGAATCGGGATAATCAGCACAAGTGCCGGGATGACAACGGCCCCTGTCACAGCTTCGACCGGGTGAAAACTCATGGCAGTCCATGCGGTAGGCCGCTTGCTGGCATGATGAACCTGATGGGCGATCCGGAACCAGCGCGGGCGGTGCATCCAGCGATGTGTCCAGTAAAACCAGCTATCATGCAGGAACAGATAGGCCAGCAGCGAGACAGGAAGATACCACAGGGGATAGTCTCCCCATTGCACATAGATCTGGCTCCAGCCCAGTTCGCGCCAGCCCCAGGTGACAATGCCGGCGGGCACGGCGTATATGGCAGCAGAACGGACCGACCAGCCGATTTCAGACCGGATCTGGCTGCTCAGGCCAGTGTAAAGGCCGGGAATAGCCTTGCCGGTGAGCCATGCAAACAGGCCGCTGGTTGCCAGATAGCGCAAGGCAATGATGGCGGTCATGGCGCAAACGGAAAGGATAATCTCGGCAGGCATTACACCGCGATATATGACGCAGGAACAGCAGCGATTAAAGAGAGAACTGGCCTGTCATACTCAACCCCGTTCATGCTGACGCATATGCAACAGGCTCCGCTCAGGCGCTGCGGCGAGGCCCCATGGACCCGCCCGGCGGCAAAAGGCCGAGAATGGCTTCCCGACTGGCGTAAAATTCCTGCCACAGGGTCCGGGCCGGGGTTTGGGCATCCAGCCCGCGGGCATTAACCGCCAGCAGGGCCGTAAGCCCCGGCTGCATGATCGCAGCCAGATCGGAAATCTGGCGCTCTGCCAATTCCTTTCGCCAGCCGGTTATATCGCGCATCAAGGCAGGAAAATTCCGTATTTCCGGTGATGCTTTTTCAGGAGGCAGACCGGCCAGCATCGCAACAGCAGATGCTGCGTCGTGCAAGGTCGTCCAGCGAACGCTCATCTGGCTGGCAGAGCTTGACCCGCGAAAACGCTGGTCAGTATCTGAAACCTCAGGAGGCGGATTCTGCATCATGTTCATGACCGAATCATATAAACAACGTCTTATGCCAAATCGTTAATGGATCGCTACTTTTCCTGATTGTGTGAAGGAATGTCAGGAAAGAAAACTCATCTGCCGGGCGCTTCACTTTCGGAAGAGTCGGCGGAAGAGTTGGCGGAAGAGTTGGCAGAAGAGACGGGTGGGCCTTTCCAGACACGCCTGCCATTGATCCATGTTTCCAGCACGCGGGTTTCGCGCAATTGCGCCGGGCTGGCAAGGAGCGGGTCACGGTCGATAATAAGAAAATCGGCGCGTTCTCCCTCTATCAGTCGCCCGAATATACCATCAGCAAAACCGGCATAGGCCGCTTCGGATGTATAGCTGGCAATGGCCTGTTCGCGGCTCACACGTTCTTGCGGCTGCCATCCGCCCACGGGCTGACCCTGCGCATCCTCGCGTGTCATTGCCACGGCAATTCCGGTAAAGGGGCGGGGTGCTTCAACGGGTGCATCTGAACCAAAAGCCAGATGCGCACCGCTCGCGGCGATGGAGCGCCAGGCATAGGCACCGCCCAGCCGGTCTGGCCCAAGGCGCTTTTCAGCCATGATACGATCGGATGTCGCGTGGACGGGTTGCATGGAAACGATGATCCCGTTCTGTCCGAAACGGGCAATACTGGCCGGATCAACAATCTGGGCATGTTCGATCCGCCAGCGCCGGTCGCCTTTATAGGTATCGGTCATTTCCTCTATAGCGGATAATGCCTCGTCATTGGCTTCATCGCCTATGGCGTGAATCGCGATCTGAAACTTGTCCAGCGCGGCCCGGCTCATGCGGTTGCGCAATTGTGAAGGACTGGCCAGCGCCAGCCCTGTATTACCCGGATCATCGGCATATTGCTGTTTCAGCCATGCACCGCGGGAGCCAAGGGCACCATCCAGATAGAGTTTGACCCCGTTCAGCCGGAGCCTGTCTCCGTAAAGCCAGGGCGTGGGGCCGGGGCCGCCTATCAGCTCCATCGCATCGGTGCCATCGGCATAGGCCATGATGCGTATTTGCAGCCAGTTCCTGTCACCGGCGCGGCGATAGGTCTGCCAGTCCTGAATGGAGGTGCCCATATCCGCAACCGCCGTAATCCCGTTGGAAAGCAGCAATTCCTGCGCTTTTTGAAAGGCAAAATCCCTGTCCTCCGGGCGCGGGATCGGGATGAAGGGTTTGATCAGATCCATCGCGCTATCAATGAAGATGCCGGTTGGCTGGCCGTTTTCACGCAGGATACGGCCTCCGGGCGGGTCTTTGGTGGCAGCGGTAATGCCGGCGGCTTTCATGGCGGCGCTATTGGCCCATCCGGCATGACCATCGACCCGTTCCAGCCATGCCGGAACATTTCCGGTTGCTGCGTCAAGTTCGGCCGCTGCAGGAAACCGGCCCAAATTCCATTTTTCCTGATTCCAGCCCCGTCCCACAATCCAGCGGCCGGAAGGGTTTTTCTGTGACCATGCGGCAGTTCTTGTCATCGCATCGGCAAGCGATTGTGTGTCGGAGAGATCCAGCGTGATCAGCCCCATGGCAATGCCCATGACATGCACATGGGCATCAACCATGCCCGGAATAATGAACTGCCCTTTTCCGTCAACGCGATATTGCGGCTTTTTCGGGTGCTGGCTGGTGCGTTGATAGATTGCACTGACACGCCCGTCATCATCTATCAACATGCCGGTAAAGCTGACAAGTTTGCCGTCCTTGTTGATGGTCACACCCTGAATATTATCCACCAGCGTATCGGCAAGGGCAGGCGCTGCAGGCAGAATGGCAAGGAGGGCTGCGCCGATGGCGGCGAGGACCGGGCGTATCACTGGCCTGTTCCTTCGGCTATGTCCCCTTCAGGAAGACGGCGGATCAACGAACTGGTATCCTGACGACCGCCACCCATGGCCTGAATATCGGCGTAAAACTGGTCTATCAGTGCGGTGACAGGCGCACCCAGCCCAAGACGACGAACTTCTTCCAGCGCATAGCCCAGATCCTTGCGCATCCAGTCCACTGCAAAGCCGAAATCAAATTCGTCCCGTGCCATAGTGGTCCAGCGATTTTCCATTTGCCAGCTTTGGGCAGCGCCGCCGGATATGGCTTCCAGCACCCTGTCACTATCCAGTCCGGCGGCATTGGCCAGACGGATGGCTTCGGACAGGCCGCCCAATATGCCGGCAATACAGATCTGGTTGGCCATTTTGGTGGTTTGTCCTGCTCCTGCCGGCCCGACATGGACCATTCGTGCGCCATAGGCCTGAAAGACTGGGAGGGCGCGTGCAAAAGCGGCTTCACTTCCGCCGCACATAATTGCCAGTTTCCCGTTCTCGGCCCCGGCCTGCCCCCCTGAAATCGGGGCATCCAGAGCATCAAACCCGCTCTGACGGGCGATCCGGTCAAGCTCGCGGGCCTTGTTCGCCGATACCGTGGTATGGTCAATAAAGAGGGTCCCGGCTTTCATGGAGGAAAAAGCTCCGTCCGGCCCGGTGGTGACTTCGGCCAGATCATCATCATTGCCGACACAGGTGATGACGATATCGGCACCCTGCGTAGCAAGAGCAGGAGTGGGGGCAGTGGCAAGCGGCAAATCTTCATGTGCGAACCGGTCCAGCCAGTTCTGAGCGCGCGCCTGTGTGCGGTTATATCCGGTGACATGATAGCCGGCCCGGCCCAGATGTGCCGCCATGGGGGCACCCATCACACCCAGCCCGATAAATGCAATTTTTGGTTTTGTGGTCATGCGTGCCCGATTAATGCAGAACAGGAAGAAAGCAAAGTTTTGCCGGTTAATGGAAAGGCTCTATTTCCCCGGCCTGCGATTTGGCCTACGGATCAGCTTATGAGCCAGAATAGTGCAGCACCATCATCCGATCCGCAAGCCCGCCATCTTACGATAGAAGATGTGCGCGAGGCGGCGAAAAGAATTGAAGGGGCGGTTGTCCGCACCCCGACCAGTCACAGCATGACTCTCAGCTCGATTACCGGGGCACAAATCTGGCTGAAGTTCGAGAATTTGCAGTTTACCGCCGCCTATAAGGAGCGCGGTGCCCTGAATGCGCTTTTGCTGCTGAGCGATGAACAGCGCGCGCGCGGTGTTATTGCGGCTTCTGCGGGAAATCACTCGCAGGGGCTTTCCTACCATGGCACACGTCTGGGTGTGCCGGTCACAATTGTCATGCCGCGCACGACCCCTACGGTCAAGGTGATGCAGACCGAAAGTGTGGGTGGCAAGGTGGTGCTGGAGGGGGAAACCTTTGACGATGCCTCTGCCTATGCCCGGAAGCTGGGCCAGGAACTGGGGCTGACATTTGTTCACCCGTTTGATGATCCTGATGTCGCTGCCGGTCAGGGCACGGTGGCGCTGGAAATGTTTGCCGATGCGCCGGATATTGATGTTCTGGTTGTGCCCATCGGGGGCGGCGGGCTTATTTCCGGCATGGCAACCGTGGCCCGCGCACTCAAGCCGGAAATAGAAATTATCGGTGTGCAGGCCGCGCTTTTCCCGTCCATGTATTCCCGGATCAAGGGAGATGAACTGCCATGCGGCGGGGATACGCTGGCCGAAGGCATCGCCGTTAAAGCGCCGGGAGAGTTCACCTCAAAAGTGATTGCCGAAAATGTCGATGACATTCTTCTGGTGGATGAGGAAGCCCTTGAAAGTGCCGTGGCCATGCTGCTGCAGATTGAAAAAACCGTGGTGGAAGGCGCCGGTGCCAGCGGACTTGCCGCTGTGCTGACCAATCCGGCCCGTTTCGCCGGGCGCAATGTCGGCATGGTTCTGACGGGCGGCAATATCGATACGCGGCTGCTCGCCAATGTGCTGCTGCGCGATCTGGCCCGGTCTGGCAGGCTGGCGCGTTTGCGGATCACCTTGCAGGACAGGCCGGGCGCGTTGTTCAAGGTGATGCACGAATTTGATGCGCATCATGTCAATATTCTGGAAATCTATCACCAGCGGATTTTTACCAATCTCCCCGCCAAGGGGCTGGTCACCGATATTGAATGTGAAGCGCGGGACCGAAAGCAGCTGGATGCCCTGATTGCGGCTTTGCGGGCGCGGGGCTATTCCGTCAATCTGGTGGAACTGGACTAAAGCATTTTCAGAAAAAGTTGATAGACTTTCTCGGCTCGGAAAATGCGGTAAAACAAAAGACTGCAGCACTGCATCTGATTCAACATTCAAACGCACAGCTGTAGATGCTGCCTGTATTCAGCCCTGGCGGCATTAACCTGAAACCGGCCTGATGTCCCGTATCGGGTCAGGTGTGCTGGACCGGTGAGTCAGGAGGATAAAATAAGTTCCTGATTATACAGGCATATGGTTAAGGGGCTTTAACGAAAGCATTTTGCCGGTCATAATCGCCTTTACTCACCTGTTCCCGATTCTTTTTTGATGCGAGAGGAAACAAAACGCCGTGACGGCAACGGTTCGATTCCCCCGCTTTTTCGTGACCAACCCTTCACCGTGCCCCTATATTGAGGGGCGCAGTGAGCGCAAGGTCTTTACCGAGCTGAAAGGCGTTCATGCTGATGAGCTGAACGAGGCTCTGGGCCGGATCGGCTTCCGGCGCAGCCAGACCGTTGCCTATCGTCCCAGTTGTGCAGGGTGCAATGCCTGCGTTTCTGTGCGGGTTGTGGCGAAGGAATTTGTTGCTTCATCCACCCAGCGCCGCAATCTTCGTCGCAATAGCGACCTTGTGGCAACAGAATGTCGCCCCTGGGCAACGCCGGAACAGTTTGAACTGTTGCAGAAATATCTGGGCGTGCGCCATCCTGGCGGCGGTATGGCCGGTATGGATGAGATCGATTACGCCGATATGGTGGAGCATACGCCGGTATCGACCAGCGTTATCGAATATCGGGAGCAGTCAGAGGGTGATCAGCCAGGACGGCTGGTGGGTGTGTGCCTGTGTGACCATCAGAATGATGGTCTTTCCATGATATATAGTTTTTATGATCCGCATCATGCGCTAAGATCAGGGCTTGGAAACTATATCATACTGGATCATATACGCCGTGCTGCCAATGAAGGATTGCCCTATGTCTATCTCGGATACTGGGTCGAAGGCTCCGACAGTATGCACTACAAAATCCGGTATCGCCCGATGGAACGCCTGGCCCGTGAAGGGTGGGAGCGTATTCCGGCTGAAGAGCAGGGGCAGTTGATTGCGGATGCGCTTGCGTCATCAAACGCTTCTTCCCGCCCTCGTCTGGCCGGGTCCAAGGATGGAAAACAGGCGCAATATCGCGTCGCCAACTGATCTGGCAGGGCAGGTAAAAGCCCGTTTATCGTGCATGGCCCGTTTATCTTGTATGGTAAGCGTTTGTGCGCTGGCCGGATATCCCCTGTGTCTATCTGCACAGGCTGTTCCGTCTCCTGAACTGAAAGACCTCATTCCCGATTCTGCCGTGTCTGACCCGGAAAGCTGGGCCAGCGACCCCGAAGACAGTGTTCTGGACTCCGGTGAAACAACCCCGCCCAATACGGATCAGGCTGACGTGCAGCCGGACATTATCTTGCCCGGCACCCCCATGGCTCCCATGCCCGATATTACTGTCGCCTGGCCGGACAGTCTGGATATTCCCGACATCGAGCCATTACAGCCCGACCCTGATTTGCAACTGGCAGAACAGGATATTGAGCCATTGCCTGTCCAGACCAATACCGATCTGGTTGATGCAGGTAGCGGCGTTACGCTGGCATTTCCTGAAAACACCGCCGCATTTCCGATGCAGGATGAGTTTGTCGATCGGTATAAGTCGCTGTCCTATATTCGCGAGCTGGATGATGATGACGGGGAAACGAGTGCCCAGCTCGCTGCCCGCGCCCGGCAGGATGAGGAACTGTTGAACACCATGCTGCGAGTGTATGGGTATTATGACGGTATTGTTATCCGCACAATCACTGGCGGGGAGGCCAGTGACCCTGACCAGACGGATAATATCTCGATCCGTTTTGATATCCGGCCCGGCACGCGCTATCGCTTTGGCGCGATTGAGCTGGGCAAGCTGGCAGAGGCTCCCGATGCAGAAACCTTGCGTGCCGCCTTTGGTATCCAGACCGGAGATCCGGTTTCCAGCGATGTGATCGAGCAGGAGCAGGCTGATCTGGATCGTGCGCTGGGTGAAACAGGCTATCCATTTGCCGATATGTCTGAACCCGAATTGCTGGTTGACCATGACCGGGAAGAAGGTGACCTGACCATGCTGGTCAATCCCGGCGGCAAATTCGCTTTCGGGTCGGTTATCAGCAGTATGCCCGGTTTTCTGTCGTCAGCCCATTTACAGAATCTCGCGCGCTTTGATCCGGGCGATACCTACCGACAGAGCGGGGTCGATGACCTGCGGCAGGCGATTCTGGCAACGGGTCTGGTTTCAACCGTTGCCATTGTCCCGCGCAAGGTTTCTGATCCATCCGTCACAGATCCGGGTAGCGTTGATCTTGCGGTTGCGCTGGTGCCAGCTCCGGTTCGCACCATTTCCGGTGCGATCGGCTATGGCTCGCAGGAAGGTTTCCGGATTGAAGGAAGCTGGGAAAACCGTAATATGTTCCCGTCAGAAGGGGCACTGCGTGTTCGTGGCGTATTGGGCACACAGGAGCAATTGGCCGGGATTACCTATCGCAAGAACAATTTTCATGGACGGGACAAGATCCTGACCTTTGATGCCTATGCCCGGCGGACAGAAACCGATGCCTACAAGGCCAGCACCGCTTCTGTTTCCGGCATGTTTGAACGCAATTCCACCCTGCTTTACCAGAAACGGCTGAGCTGGGGAGCGGGCTTTGAATTGCTTGCCAGCGATGAGAGCGAGGTCAAGAATAACGCGACATCGCGCAAGACATATCTCATCGCCGCCCTGCCGATGCGTGTGCTCTATGACACGTCCGATAATTTGCTCAATCCTTCAAAGGGCTATCGCCTGGGGGCCAAGGTTTCTCCCGAATTGTCACGTCAGGGCAGCGTGACCTCAACCTATGCCAGGGCACAGCTGGACGGGAGCATCTACCAGAAGGTGAAGGAGCGCCTTATCATCGCCAGCCGGATACGGCTTGGGACTATTGCGGGCGCGGATATCAGCGAAATTGCGCCTTCGCGGCGCTTCTATGCTGGCGGTGGCGGCTCTGTGCGTGGCTATGGATATGAGGCAATCGGACCGCGCGACAGTAATGGAGAGCCGAATGGCGGGCGCTCTCTGGCCGAATTTTCGCTTGAAGCACGCATCGGCACGAATTTCATGGATGGGGCCATTTCGGTTGTGCCCTTTATTGATGCGGGCACTGTTGGCGTTGATCCGGTGCCGGATTTTGACACTGTGCGTTTTGGCGCAGGAATCGGTGTGCGCTATGACAGTGGCTTTGGGCCTATCCGGATTGATGTAGGGACGCCGGTTAATCCTGGCCCCAATGACGGACGTATCGCGGTCTATGTCTCGCTGGGGCAGGCATTTTAATGGCAGAAGAGACCAAAGAGGCAACAGAGGCAGAAGACAGTGCGCTGAAGGTCGAGGCTCTGACCGCGTTCCGCTCCCGCACTGTGCGCCGTTTGCTGCGCTTTGCCATGTGGAGCGGCCTTGCAACCGGCACATTGCTGGTGCTGCTGGTGCTGCTGGTCAATACGCCGATGGGCAGGCAGTTTATCGTTGATCGTATCGCTGAATATGCACCGGAATCGGGTATGCATTTTACGGTGGGGCGGATTGAAGGCAATGTGCTGGATGAGGCGACATTGCATGATGTGGTTGCCTATGACGGGGGGGGCAGTTTCCTCAAGATATCGGAAGTTTCGATTACGTGGCGGCCCATGCGCTGGTTTGTTACCGGGCTGGATATTCGTGAACTGGTGGCAGATGGCGGCACGCTTTACCGCCTGCCCGTCCTGAGGCCGGGTGATCCGGATGAACCTGTTTTGCCGGGTTTCGACATTGTGATCGAAAAATTGCAGATCAGGAATATTGATGTAGCAGAAGGGGTCGCCGGCCCTGACAGGCAGCGGATTCATCTGGATGCCAGCGTCGATATTCAAAATGGTCGCGCCTATGTGCAGGCCGATGGCACGGTGGGCGACAAGGACAGGCTTCATGCACTGATCGATTCCGAACCGGATAAAAACCGCTTTGATATCGACCTTGTCTATATCGCTCCGCGTGACGGTGCGGTTGCGGCGCTGGTGGGGGCAGAGGCTGGGTATACGGCACAAATTGTAGGGGATGGCGACTGGGAGAGCTGGGACGGGGCATTTCTCGTCATGCGTGAGGATGAGCGTTTTGCTTCCTTCCAGTTGAAGAACCGGGCGGGTCAGTATGCGATTGTCGGGCAGGCATATCCGGGTGATGTGATTGAGGGCCTGCCATACAGGGCACTGGGCGAAACGGTGAATCTGGCCCTGATGGGGACACTGGAAGATAGCGTGCTGGGCGGATCAGCGGCAATCAGGGCGCGCGGCATCTCCGGGGAAACGCGCGGGACGCTCGACCTGAACCGGAACGAGGTCAATGATCTTGATATTGTTCTTCGGCTGGAAGATCCCGCTTTGTTTGGCGAAAATGTCTGGATTATGGGCGGTGCGCTGACGGCTCATGCCGAAGGGCCGTTTCGTGACCTGAATGTCCGGCACCAGATACGCATTGCCGATGTAGTTGCCGGATCAACCCATGCCAGCAATATCTCGCAGCAAGGCATGATCCATTATGATGGCACTGTCCTGACCCTGCCTCTGGACCTGAGCGCAGGGCGGATAGTGACCGGGCAGGCTATGGTTGACCCACGGCTGGTGAATGGCCGGATGCGCGGGGTTGTTACCATATACGGAGATCAGATCCGCTCTCCCGGTCTGGCGATAACATTCCCCGGTGCACAGGCCAGACTTGCAGTTTCGGGGGATATGGCGCGTGGAGGCTACGCCCTGGCCGGACCGGTGGCGGTCAACAACATCATGATTGACAATGTTGGCACACTCAATGCGGGGGCCAATATTGTCCTGTCTCTGGGGCGGAACCAGCCATGGTTGCTCAATGCGCAACTGCGCGGCCAGATACCGCGGGTAACAAATGCGACCCTGGCCAATGTCGCAGGGTCGGCGATTGCTTTTCAGGGCGGGGTGCGGGTAGGGGGCAGTCAGCCGCTGCTGTTTGACAGGATGGCGATTGGCGCTCCGAAGCTCAGCCTGCTGCTGGATGGTAGCGTGGTGGATGGCCAGACTTCTATTGCCGGCACCGGCTCGCATATTGATTATGGCAAGTTTACCGTCAAGGCGATGTTGGCAGATAGCGGGCCGAAGGCAGAACTTGTCTTTGCCAGCCCCATGCCCTCGCTTGATCTCAGCAATGTCCGGGTGGCGATTGCGCCCATTACGGATGGTTTTGGCATAGAAACAGAAGGCGGCTCGATGTTTGGCCCCTTCAATGGCACTATCAATCTGTTTTCTCCGGCCAATGGGCCGACTAGAATTGACATCAAACAGTTCCGGATCTGGAAAACCGAAATAGCCGGAAATATGGTGCTGGAAGATGGTGGCGCTCTGGGGCGGCTTGCGGTGGAAGGTGGCGGGCTGAACGGGACCATATCGCTCGCCCCCGACAATGGTGGCGGGCAAGGCTTTGATGTCGCCCTGCTGGTCAGGAACGCGACTTTTGGCGGGGATACGCCGCTTTATATCAATCGCGCGCGGATCAATGGCCGCGGCGTTGTGGCAGAGGGCAAGAGCACCATTCAGGGTGATATGCTCGGCAAGGGTATTGGCTATGGCAGTCTGTTTATTGGCCAGATGGCGGGCAAAATTAACCTGACCAATGGTAGCGGGCAGGTTACGGCGTCACTAACGGGCCAGCGTGGCAGCCAGTTTGCCTTGCAGATATTGTCCGATATTTCTCCTTCGCGCCTCTCCACAATTGCCCGCGGGGAATATGACGGCAAGGCGATCAGTATGCCGCGCCGTGCGGTCATGACCAGGCAGGATAATGGATCATGGCTGCTGGCGCCCACCCAGCTGAATTATAATGGCGGGGCGATGATTGCCGCCGGAACACTGGGCGGCGAGAAGACTGCGATTGAAATCAAACTGTCCGATATGCCGCTGTCTCTGGCGGATCTGGTGATGCCCAATCTCGCCCTTGGCGGGACAATTTCGGGCATTGTGGATTATGGCAGTGACAGCAAGGGCTATCCGGTCGGCACCGCGCAGGTGCAAGTGTCTCAGCTTACCCGTTCGGGCATGATCCTCACATCCAGCCCGGTAGATCTGTCACTGGTGGGCAAGCTGGATGCCACCCATGCAGAAACGCGCGCCGTGCTGTTTCAGGGTGGAGAAAACCGCGGACGGCTGCAGGCGCAGGTGACCAATCTGCCTGTATCCGGCAGCCTGTCAGAACGTCTGGGTGCGGGCAATTTGTTTGGCCAGTTACGCTATCAGGGACCGGCAGAGGCCTTGTGGCGCCTTGCCGCGATTGATGCGATGGATATGACAGGTCCGGTTTCCATTGCCGGAAATGTGACCGGCAGCCTGTTCAGTCCTGATATTAACGGCACCGTATTTGGCGACAATCTGCGGATACGGAGCAGTCTTTCCGGCACGGATGTATCGAGTGTCACTGTGCGCGGACGTTTTTCCGGGGCGCAATTGCGCCTGACCCGCATAGCAGGGGTTACGCCCGGCGGCGGCTCGGTAAGCGGGAGCGGGACCGTCAATCTCAGCGGTATGGGCAATGGCGTGGGTCCGGGCATGGATTTGAAATTCTCTGCCAATAACGCACAATTGCTGAATGCCTATGGCATGAAAGCGACCGTCACCGGACCCATGCGGATGGTTTCTTCGGGCACTGGCGGGACGCTGGCAGGCAGGCTGCGTGTCAATAAGGGAAGCTGGACTCTGGGCAGGGCTGCCACATCCAGCCCCTTGCCGGAAATCAGCACAACGGAAGTCAATGCCCCGCCTGATATTGCCCCGACTGTGAAGCGGTCGGCCCCGTGGCGGTATCTGATTGATGCCACGGCCCCCAACCGGTTTGAAGTGGATGGTATGGGGCTGGATAGTGAATGGAGCGCCGATATCAGCCTGCGCGGCACAACTTCTGATCCGCGTATCGGGGGTGAGGCCAAGGTTGTGCGTGGATATTACATGTTCGCCGGCAATGAATTTGAAATTACCCGCGGGCGGATCGGGTTTGATGTCAATGCGCCGATCAACCCGCGGGTGGATATTATCGCCGATACCGAAGCAGACGGGCTGGATGTGCAGGCATCAGTGCAGGGAAGCGCCATGTCGCCTGAAATCACCTTTACCTCAACTCCTGCCCTGCCAGAAGATGAAATTCTGTCGCGTCTGCTGTTTGGTGGATCAGTCAGCGAATTGTCGCCAACCGACGCTATCCAGCTGGCAACGACCATGGCCTCCCTGCAGGGCGGGGCGGGGCTGAACCCGATCAACAAGCTGCGCAGTGCCATTGGCCTTGACCGGCTGCGGATTGTCAGTGCCGACCCTGCTATTGGCCGCGGAACAGGCGTGGCCGTGGGCAAGAATATCAACCGCAAACTCTATGCCGAGATTATTACTGACGGGCAGGGCTACAGCGCGACAGAGCTGGAATATCGCATCACAAGCTGGCTTTCCCTGCTGGCGACGATTTCGACCGTGGGCCGAAACAGCACGGTGCTGGAGATCAGCCGGGATTATTAAATTCATTATTCAGGCAGCAATGCTGCAGGGAGTATTTCCGCAAAAAGTTGACAGACTTTTTCGACTGCTGATGCGCAGCATCATTGCAGTCTGGTATTACGGCAGATCGCAACGGTAATACTCAATCCCGTTGATGCTGACGCATACGGGATTGGCTTCGCTCAGGCGCCGCGCGGGCTTGACCACATCCCGATGAGTCAAACTCATCAGGGTGTGGTATAAAGCGCCGCCTCGGCTGTCCGGCGACGGGTCAGCCCTTTCATTACCCGGCCTCCGGCCCTGTTCCAGCGGGCAAATTCCCTTGCCGCTGCGGCATAATCGCCAGCATTATGCTTGCGGGTCAGTGTTGCCCGCCGGATCGCTCCGGTATTGTAGTGAAAGCTGACCATGGCATCAAACTGGTTCTGGCTGGTAGGGGCGGTGCCAATCGCGCTGGCAACATCACGGGCATAGCGGGCAAGATCAGCCTCAAGACGGGCATCGCACCGGTCCTGGGTCCAGACCGTGCCGCGCTTTATTCCGCGACCCGTCGCGCCCCAGCCAATGGTCCACGGGCTGCTGCCGGTAGCCGGATCGGGATAGGCCTCAACCCTTCCGTCATCGCGGTATCGTGCGCAGCCTTCAAATTGTTTGATCAGGGCAATTCCGCGTTCGCCAATCCGCGGCACAGGTGACAGGAGAGGGGTAGGGATTGCGGCAACGGGCAGGCGCGCCAGCATTTGAAAAAAGGCAGATACGGGGTGAAGAATCGTGGCGGGAAACATGCTGTGCCTCACAGGTGCAGGGGAGATGAGGCAAGCGTATTAGGCACAAACCGGGCGAGTAGGAAAATGGTTTTTTGCTGTTGCCAGAGCCTGCAAGATTCAAAATTTACGCAACTTCTATAGTATAGGTAATTGTAATTATCAGGCGAAAGTGGCATGATACACGCGTTGCGATTTAACATTGAATCAGATGTAATACTGTAATTGTTTGTTTTACCGCATTTTTCGAGCCGAAGAATTCTATCAAATCTTTTTGATAATACTCAATGGATAGTCAATCGGTCGTCAGCGAATGATATTTGCGTAATTCGATAATCACGTAACCTGCAAAATTTCCTATTCAGATCATCATGGGGATTATGATGAGTGAACAGAAGTCCAGGGTTTCTGATGCCATTACTCTCCGGAAAGGAGAGCATTATAGCAAAAGAGGGGCGTTTCTGCCGGTCTGCTTTGCCATGCTTGGCGCGTGTAGCACGAATGACATTCCCTTGCTCAACCCGGTGGGAGATGTCGGGGCGGATGAAGCCCGGCTTTTCTATATTTCTGTCACCATCATGGCGGCGATCATTATCCCCGTCATTCTCCTGACATTTTACTTCGCCTGGCGGTATCGTGCCTCCGGCAAGGATAAAGGGTATGATCCTGCATTTGATCACTCGCCGGTTATTGACGGGGTGACGCTGTTTATCCCTTTGCTGACCATTGCCGTGCTGGGCGGGCTGACATGGATCTATACCCACCGGCTTGATCCTTACAAACCACGCGGGCCAGACCTGGCGCCATATGAGATTCAGGCCATCAGCCTCGATTACAAATGGCTGTTCATATATCCCGAAGAAGGTGTGGCAACAGTCAATGATCTGGTGGCTCCCACCGGAAGGCCGGTAACCTTGCGCCTCACCTCTGATCCGATGATGACATCCATTTTCATTCCCGGTCTGATCAGCCAGATTTATGCCATGCCAGGGATGGAAACCCGTGCCAATTTTCTGGCGGACAGGCAGGCTATCTTGCAAGGGTCCAATGCCATGTATTCCGGCCCCGGATTTGAGCATCAACGGTTCAAGGCGCGGATGGTTGCGCCAGAAGATTTCGAAAGCTGGGTGTATCAGGTCAAATCCGGTGCTGGCTCCGGTTCAGGCGGGGCGAACAGGCATGAAGCGGTGCTGGACAAGGCCCGGCTTGCAGCACTGGTCAAACGATCGGAAAACAACCCGGTTACGTGGTTTGCAGCAGTCGAACCCGGATTGTTTGAAGGCTCGGTGCAAAAATACATGCCGCATTATTCCATGAAGCCTTTGCCGTCGCGCTCGCAATATGATGGCAAAATGCACGTCCGGGAAACAGCAGGCGATGCGGTTGATGCCCATAGCCCGGAGCACATGCAAACAGCCAGTGAGGGGGGATAATCATGCTGGGCCGGTTAAATGCAGATGCACTCCCCTTTTACAGCAAGGTCGCTTTCGCCGGGGCAGCCGCCGAGGTGCTGGTCGCATTGCTGGTGATCGGACTGCTGACCTGGTTCAAACTGTGGCGCTGGCTGTGGACGAACTATCTCACTACGGTTGATCACAAGCGCATTGGCGTGATGTATATTGTTGTGGCGCTGGTGCTCCTGCTGCGGGGTTTTGCCGATGCAATCATGATGCGCTCGCAGCAATATCTGTCTGTCTCTGGCCATGGCTATCTGGATGGCGATCACTTCCAGCAAGTGTTCACGGCACATGGCACAATGATGATATTTTTCGTGGCCATGCCCTTTATGTCAGGGCTGGCCAATTTTGTTGTTCCGCAGCAGATCGGGGCGCGTGATGTGGCGTTTCCTTTCATGAATGCGCTCAGCTTCTGGCTGACCGTGGGCGCGGCCGGGCTGGTGCTGGTTTCTCTGGTGATTGGCGTTTTCTCATCCGCCGGATGGACGGGATACCCGCCCTATTCAGGTGTGGAGCGCAGCCCCGGCGTCGGGGTGGATTACTGGCTGTGGGCGCTGTTCATATCAGGCTGGGGCACAACCCTTATGGCAATAAACCTGCTGGTCACGATTATTCGTCACCGGGCGCCGGGCATGGAAATGATGCGGATGCCGATTTTCGTCTGGACCGTATTCTGCGTATGCATTGTGATCCTGCTCGCTTTTCCGCCCCTGACAGTCGCTACCGCGCTGCTGATGATGGATCGCCTGTTTGATATGCATTTCTTTACTGCAGACATGGGCGGAAATTTCATGAATTTTGCCAATCTGATCTGGATGTGGGGCCACCCGGAAGTGTATATTCTGGTGCTGCCGGCATTTGGTGTCTATTCCGCCATTGCTTCCACTTTCGCCGAGAAGCGGATTTTCGGTTACAAGATGATGGTCTATGCAACAATGACCATAACCGTGTTGTCAATGCTGGTCTGGCTGCATCACTTCTTTACCATGGGAAGCAGCGCCACCGTCAATGCAGTATTCGGTATTGCGACTATGGTTATCGGTGTGCCAACCGGGATCAAGGTCTTCAACTGGATGTTCACGCTTTACAAGGGCAGGGTGCATTTTACCTTGCCACTATACTGGTTGCTGGGTTTCATTACTTTATTCGTTATTGGCGGATCAACCGGAGTGATGCACGCTATTGTTCCGCTGGATTTCAATCTTCACAATACGACATTTCTTGTCGCCCATTTTCATAACATGATTATTCCGGGCGTTCTGTTTGGCTATCTGGCCGGATATTATTACTGGTTCCCCAAAGCCTTTGGCTTCCGGCTGCATGAGGGATGGGGCATTGCATCCTTCTGGGGCTGGTTTCTGGGTTTTCTGCTGGCCTTCATGCCTCTTTATGTCATGGGTCTGCGTGGTTTGCCGCGACGCACCGGCAATATTCAGGATGCAAGTCTGGAGCCATTCCTGCTGGTTGCGCTGATCGGGGCAGGCTTCATTGCCTTTGGCATTCTGGCCATTCTGATACAGCTTTATGTCAGTATTCGTGATCGCGACAGATTGCGGGATACAACAGGAGATCCATGGAACGGGCGCACGCTGGAATGGAGTATTCCTTCTCCTCCGCCCGCTTTCAATTTTGCGCGTATCCCCATTGTCGAGGATCGTGATCCGCTGGCATATGCAAAAGAACATGACGGAATGAAATATTGTGCCGCCGGGCCTATTGATCTTCCCAAACCCACGGGAATTCCGCTATTTGTTGGTGTGCTGGCGTTTTTGCTGGCCTTCGGTGTCATCTGGTTCATGTGGTGGCTGGCTGTTCTGGGCTTTCTGGGAATTCTTGCGCTCATCATCATCCGCAGCTTTGATGATCATGATGAATATGAGCTTCCGCTGGACAATATTCGTGAAACCATGTCCGCTGCGGGACAGCCACTGCCGGCAGGAGCGTGACCATGAGTGATGCTGTCACCGTGCAACAGGCACCAGAGCCAGATCCCCAACGCGACCGGACACTGGGGTTCTGGTATTATCTTATTACCGATGCCGTGCTGTTTGCGGTGCTGTTTGCCAATTATGCGGTGCTGCTGCACGGAACGGCAGGCGGGCCGGTTGGCGCGGATGTATTTACCATGTGGCGCGCGGCAACAGAAACAGCTCTCCTGCTCTGCTCCAGCCTGACATTCGGTTTGCTGAGCTATTATGCGCTGTCAAACAACAGGTCTGCGGCAACATTCTGGCTGGTCGTGACCTTTGTGCTGGCGGCAATTTTCCTGACACTGGAGCTGGGCGAATTTGCCGATATGGCGGCAAAGGGAGCCACGCCGCAGCGCAGCGGGTTCCTGTCAGGTTTTTTTGCGCTGGTGGGCACACATGGCCTGCATGTCGCTTTCGGTCTGATCATGCTGGGGGTCATGCTGGTCCAGATCCAGATGAAAGGGCTGAGCGATCATGTCCTGTCGCGGCTCTACCGGCTGGGTCTGTTCTGGCACTTTCTGGATCTGGTCTGGGTGGCCATATTCTCCTTTGTCTATCTGCCGGGGTTGATCCGATGACCAGAACCGAACCTGAAATCCCGTTTTATCGTCAAAGGCCGCAGCTGAAGGATTATATTACCGGCTTCCTGCTGGCTGTAGTGCTGACGGTCCTGCCATTCTGGGTGGTCTATGCAGGCGGAGTCAGTCGCGGCGGCACGCTGGTTTTTATTGCCATATGTGCGATTGTGCAGATGGGCGTGCATCTGCGTTTTTTCATGCATTATTCAACCAGACGTGTTCCGAAAGAGGCCTCGATCGCGCTTACGCTGGCGATCTTTATTGGCGGGATCATCATTGCGGGCGCCATCTGGGTCATGTATGATCTCAATTACCGCATGATGGGCGGGTGAGCCTGTATTTTATACCAATATGCGCCGAGCCGGACTCATCACCCAGTGGCAAGTCCGCCACTTTTTCGCGAAAAGCTCTAACCCTTGAATTCGATCGCATAGCTGTATCGCTCAGGGTGGTAGACAACATTGGCGACTTCAATCGGACGGTGACCGGCAAAATAGGAACGCTGCACACGCAGGACAGGTGATTGCGGTGAAATACCGAGATAGCGGGCAGCTTCCTCGCCTGCGCATCCGGGGTTAATCGTTTGCTCGGCGCGGGTGATTTGCAGATTGGCCACCTGTTCAACCAGTCGGACAACCGGGACATTGCCGATCAGTTGATCCACAGTGAGCAAGGAACCGATAGAGGATGGAAACCAGATTTCCAGATAGGCTGTCGGCCCTTCCTGCAAGGAACCAACAGTGCGCAATCTTGTGGCATGATCGCCTTCTTCTGCACCAAAAACACGGGCGATATCAGCCGGGAGAGGCATTTCTTCCAGCGAGATGGGCCTGGTCGTCAGGCTTCCTGCAACGGCAAGAAATTCATTCAGTGATCCGGTGAGGTGGCTGTTAATGCCCCGATGCTTTTCCGACACGAATGAGCCGATACCTCGCCTTCGTTCGATCAGCCCCTGTTGCTGCAGCCCGGCAAGTGCGCGGCGCACAGTGATGCGGCTGACGCCATAAGCATTGCAGATCTGGTCTTCTGTCGGGAGAGGGGCACCTTTTTCAAATTCGCCTTCCTGAATCCGTTCACGCAGGCGCTGTTCAAGCTGGTAATAGAGTGGCACCGGCCCTTCTTCAAGAGAATCACTGACTGTCACAGAGGGTTTTTCTTTCACTCTCAAAGTGTTATTTGCAGAAGGCATCTTGCATATCCGACGTGTCTTTCACAATTTGCGTCATATAAGTCAAAACGCAAAACGGCGATAGGTTCAAACGCTGATATCATACATATGCCGGAGTCCGCCCATGCCTGTGCTTGCGATCGGCACAGCGATGGTTGTGCATGAACAGAGGCAGTATCGCAGGTGTGATTGTCGGTCGGCCATGGTTGTGATGGCGGCCAAGTCCTATCATTCTGGCTGGCAATACCCGCTATCAATGGCGGTGCAGGCAAGTGCAAATGAAATGGCGGTTATCGGGAGACTCTGGATGAATGCTGTCACATCATTGCGGCGCGAGGATTATCGTCATGCCTTGCCTATTCCCGTGCGCTGGGCTGATTGTGATGCTTATGGCCATGTCAATAATGCCATCTACTACGCGATGATGGATCAGGTCGTTACCGTCTATATTCTGGAAAAGGGTATCATCACCATGGGCACCTCGCCATCCATTGGCCTGTGTGTTTCCAGTGCCTGTGAATTTCACCAGAGCCTTGAATTTCCTGACATTGTTGATGCCCGGCTCAGGGTTGGGCGGATTGGCGGCAAAAGTGTGCGTTATGAGGTTGGTCTGTTCAGGGACGGGATCGAGGAACCGGCTTCTACCGGACATTTCGTGCATGTCTATGTCGATCGACAAACCCGAAAACCGGTCAATCTGACGCAGGACCAAAGGGATGCACTCATGCCCTTGCTGGTCGACCAAAACTGATGGGAAGAGAATGAAGATGGACGAAATCCGGTATGATGGCCGCGTAGCGATTGTTACGGGCGCAGGTAACGGTCTGGGCAAAAGCTATGCTCTGGAACTGGCCCGCAGAGGCGCCAGGGTCGTTGTCAATGATCTGGGGGGATCGGGCGCCGGAACAGGGCAATCCAGCTCGGCTGCCGATCAGGTGGTTGAGGAAATCCGTTCTGCCGGCGGAGAGGCGGTTGCCAGTTACGACAGTGTTGCCACGCGTGAAGGCGGTGCAGCCATTGTCAAAACTGCAACGGATAGCTGGGGCAAGGTCGATATCCTGATTTCCAATGCGGGTTTTTTGCGCAACAACCGGTTTGAGGATCTGACCGATGACCAGCTGGACCCGATCCTTGATGTGCATCTCAAGGCTGGATTTTATGTCGGGCAGCCAGCATATCGGGCGATGCGGGCCAATGGCTATGGCCGGATATTGTTTACCGGTTCAGCCTCGGCCATGTTTGGTCATGCCTGGCAAGCCAATTATGCGGCTGGCAAAGGTGGCCTGATGGGGCTGAGCCATGCTGTTGCGATTGAAGGCTCGGCCTATGGCATTCATTCCAATGTTCTTCTGCCAACTGCTCATTCACGTCTGGCAGAAGAAATGGATCCCGGTTTCATGGAAATTCCCGAATTTGCCAAAGCCGTCCAGTCCACCAATTATGCGGTGCATGATGGGCGGGTCGTGCCCGAATTTAACATGCCTCTGGCACTCTATCTGGTCAGCGAGCCATGCCAGGCAACGCATGGGATCTATTCCTCCAATGCCGGTCGCTATGCCAGAGTCCGTATTTGTGCAGCAGAAGGGTGGGTTTCCCCAGCCGGTTCAACCCCGCCGAGTGTTGAGGATATTGGTGCTCATTTCAGGCAGATTGAAGAATTGGGCGATTTCTCCCAGCCGATGAATGTTTATGAAGAGTTTTCTGCTGTAGAGGCCGCTGCCCGTAAGCAGGGAGTGATAGTCTGATGTTGGCCCGGCTCCTGTCAGGGTGAAGATGGCATGAGTGCTGTTTCTGACAGGCATGAGAGTGGCCATAGCCCTTTTCAGGATATTGTCGGTGAATGGCGGGTCAACTGGAGGCCTGGCCTTGCATCCTTTATCGGTCTGGGGCTGGGCGGTTCGATTGCAGCACCGGTTTTCAGTATCTTCGTCTTGCCGCTGGAGCAAAGCTTCGGCTGGTCAAGAGGGGAAATATCGCTGGCTTTTACCGTCACGGTCTTTGGCGGGTTGTGCGCGCCTTTTGTCGGACGGCTGATTGACCGGGTCGGCCCCCGCTGGCCTTTGCTGTTCAGCTTTTGTGCCATGGCGCTCTTCTATAGTTTGCTAGCTGCAATGCCGGGGCATTTGCTGGTGTTTTACGGCTTTTATGCGGCCCTCAATTTCTTTGCCTTGCCGACAACCTCACTGGGCTATGCGCGTGTGTTATGCACCAGCTTTGTAAAGTCCCGTGGCTTTGCCCTGGCAATTGGCCGGGCAGGAGTCAGCCTCGGATCTGCAATATTGCCTCTCGTTCTCTTTGCCATCATTGCCGACAGCAACTGGCGTATGGGGTGGCTTTTCATGGCTGCGCTGGTTTTGTGTATTGCCCTGCCGGTCACGTGGTGGGGTGTGGACAGGAAAAAGCAATCCGGAGGTGAAGCGGCTGAACGTAAAGCAGACAGGGAGGACATACAGCCTTATCTCGATTTGCTGGGCAACCGTTATGTGCTGCTTATCGCCATCGCTGCCGCCTTTGCCTATGTTGGGATTATTGCCATTTCATCGCAGGCTCTGCCTGTTCTTGTCGATCGCGGAATTTCTGCCGACATGGCTGCCGGCCTGGTTGGCTTTCTGGGGCTGGCCAGCATGGCAGGGGCATTGACCACCGGCTTTCTGCTCGACCGGATCTGGGCACCTGCAGTCGCTGCCCTGATGCTGATATGCGGCGCTGCAGGGGCGTTGATGCTGGCCCTGTTTTCAGGAGATTTCACACTTGCGGCCATCGCGTTCCTGCTTGTGGGATTCACCTTCGGAGCAGAAACGGATATTTGCTCATTTGTGATTGCCCGCTATTGCGGGATGACGAATTATTCCAGCGTTTATGGCATTTGTATTGTGGCCATCACAACCGCCTCGGCGATTGGTTCGGCCAGTATGGGATATATGTTTGATGCCATGGGAAGCTATACGCTCCCGCTTTTCCTGTGCAGCGGCAGTTTTGCAGTCGCGGCGTTGATTTACCTGTCTCTGGGCCGCTATCCGAAAGAGGGTATCGGATAGCGGCCAGGGTTTCTTCGGGTCAGGCTGCCGTCAGGGGCGCGAACCAAACCGTAGCATGGATGCCCTGTTTCCTTCACGCACCACGCAAAGCCGCATACCGGGCGTTGTGACCTGGGTCAGTTCCTCGAATTTTTCCTTAATGCCGGGGTCGCGTGGTCGCAGATAGGTTTCCCTGTCGACAGACAGGGTGACGGTTCCCACATTTTCATCAGGAGATGTCACGGTGATACTGTTGTCCGTAACGGAATCGACAGTAGCCTCAAATGTTGTCGGATTGCGGGCGGACTGAACCCTTGTGTCAAATGTCACGCGCAGCCGGTCGGTCGTGTTGGGCATACCTGCGTGGGGGCTATAGGGATGCACAACCAGAAGATCACCTGGTTCATAGTCAATGGTTGCCCAGCTATCGGATTCAATCAGGTCATCAGGAATCGGGAAGGGGGCAGTTTTTCCAACATTATGAAAATAACCACGCCGGTTCTGGCCAACGGCAATGGTCAGACCACCCATTTCACGAGGGCAGGGGGTAAGCGGAATCCATAAAGGTTTGTAGTCCTGAATGCCAGGGGAGTAGAACCCGTCCTGATGGACCATGGTTACAGGTCCATTGGGTGGGTAGATCCGGTATTGCACGATTGGCACCATGGATGGAGCTTCGCCAAGGATCTTGCTCAGGACTTTCTGATTTTCCGGATAGCTGATCAGTCGTTTGGACAGACCGGCAAAAATGGGTTTTTCTTCGCTTCCGGGAGGGTAGGCCTTACCCGTCCATTTGCCGGTTATATCACCTTTTTCAACCAGACCATATTCGTCCGCAGCGATAGCCAGCATGGAATCGCGCGCTTCTTCAACAGACTGGGGATCAAGCACATTGCGGAAAAACAGATAGCCGTTCTGCCCATAAAATTCTTCCAGTGCATCATGATCATCAAGCAGATGATTACAGACCTCAAACTCGCGTGTCGGTTTGATGGACAGTGTATCAAGATCGGTCGCATCCGGGCGGTTGACGGGTGGAAAATTCTTTGCAGGTGCATTCATGGCATCAATTCCCAGTGTTGTTATAACAAGGTCATATTGCCAGCGGGAACCTCAGGTGCAACGGATTATTTTATACAAAATGCGGATTATTACCTGCATCGCGCCATTGGCTTGCATTGACCCCGGTGTGACGGTGGAACACATCCCGGAAGTTCCGTGAATCATTGTAACCGACAGCTGCTGCAATGTTTTCAATACTGCGGTTGGAATGTGCCAGTAACCGTTTGGCGGTAGCCAGTCTCAGACTGGTTACAAAGGCGGCCGGTGTCACGCCCAGTTCGGCCTTGAAGCGGCGCAGGAGCATGGCCTGACTGATATTGAGCTCTGCCGCCAGACCGGCAATCGAGACATGATCCGCAAAGCGTTGTTCCAGCCAGAGGCGGGCTGATTCAACCACCGGATCGCTGGCCTTGCTTTCCCGTGTTTCCACGATTTGCCCCATGACGGAACGCAGCCAGTGCCCGGTTGCCGGAGAGAGCAGGCGGTCAAACGCGCGGGCAACCAGTTCCGTATCACACTGGATGCCACGCCCCAGTAGCAGGTTCGGGCTTTCCAGAACCTCGCGATGGGCATCCTGTTTCACCCTCGGAAAGATCATTCGAAATGTTGGCGACAAGGCCGGAATAACGGGAATGGATAAATCCTGCCCCAGACCCGCAGCAAGAGGAAGTGCGGTAGATGATCCACTCGCGCCGATCAGACAGCCTTGTGCGACCAGATCATCCAGCCAGTGCAACAATGCCGCAGAGTCTTGCAAACGACGGGCAAAACTGTCTTCCCCCACAACACGAAAGGCTGGCAGCCAGAGAAAATCAAACCTGTCTGACGGGGCTGTCGCCCTGTCCACTTCCATACTGGTATATTTGTCGAGACATATGGGGGCACCGTCAGTGGATAGAACAGTCAAACGCATGTCACTGTCAGGCGATACATCATTGCGCATGATGCGCTGGCGGCGCTCATTGGCGAGAAAAAAGCCGTCCATCAGTGCTGCAATGCCCCCGTAAAAGGCACCGGGTAAAACCAGCATGGCAAATTCAATCATGCCCTCTCTGCCCTTTCCGGATTGCAACAACGGTTACACTGCTTCAGTATAACGCCATTATGCCTGCAGGGGGAGATGAAGCAGACCGATACTGGCTGTTTTCCCTATGATGCGATGGGTTTGCCATCCCAGTCCTGTCCTGCTGCAACACGATCTTCCAGCAGTTTTGCAGGCTTCCACCGCTCACCATGGGTTTCGTAATTGGAGCGGATGACATCCAGAACCTTGTCCAGTCCTTTTTGCTGTGCCCAGAACATCGGGCCACCCCGATATTTCGGGAAGCCATAGCCAAATACATAGGTGACATCGATATCGCTGGCACGTTGGGCAATGCCTTCCTCGACGATTTTGGCCCCTTCATTGACCATGGCGGCCAGAATACGGTCCACGATTTCCTCATCGGTGAAATTGCGGCGCGTCACGCCTTTTTCCTGCGCAATGTCCTGAAGCATGATTTCGGTTTCAGGATCGGCAGAAGCGTTACGACCGTCATATTTATAATATCCGGCACCGGATTTCTGACCCAGACGGCCTGCCTCGACAATTTTCTCTATCAGAGGCACGTATTCTGGCGATTGCGGATCAATGATTCCTTCCTCGACCTGCCCCTTGCGGCGGCGATAGGACACATCCAGCCCGGCCATATCGCGCATCAGATACAGCCCCATGGGAAAGCCAAATTCTTTCAGCGCATCATCCACCTGCCACGGCGTACCGCCTTCCAGCAGGATCAGGTCTGCTTCCTGCCCGTAGGTCTTGAGAATACGGTTGCCGATAAACCCGTCACAATTGCCTGACAGAACCGGAACCTTTCCGATCCGGGTAGCAAAAGCCATGACTGTCGCAATTACCTGATCGGAAGATTTTGCCCCGCGGATATTCTCGCACAGCTTCATCACATTGGCTGGCGAGAAGAAATGGGTTCCAACCACGTCCTGCGGGCGACTGGTAACTGCGGCAATGGCGTCAATATCCAGACCGGAGGTATTGGTTGCCAGCACTGCACCGGGTTTCATGACTTCATCAAGTTTTGTGAAAATATCCTTCTTGATCTGCATGTCCTCGAACACGGCTTCAATCACGATATCGCAATCGGCAAGATCGGCGTAATCCAGTGACGGGGTGATCAGGCTCATGGACTTGTCCACCTGCTCCTGTGAGCGCGATCCGCGTTGAACGGAAATATCGTAATTGGCTTTTACCCTGGCAAGTCCAGCATCTATTGCTTCCTGCTTCACTTCCAGAATAGTGACAGGCACGCCGGAATTGACGCAGGACATGGCGATTCCTCCGCCCATTGTACCAGCTCCAATAATGCCGACCTTTTTAATGGGTTTCGGTTTTACAGATGGATCAAGCCCATCGACTTTCGCTGCCTGCCGTTCAGCAAAGAACAGGTGGATCTGCGCTGCCCGGCTGGGGGCGGCAAGACAGACCTCAAAAGCCTCTTTCTCAAAAGCCAGCCCTTCACGCGGACTGAGGGTGCAGGCGGCTTCGATACATTCCACAATCTTGAACGGGGCGACCATGCCTTTCCATTTGCGTTCATTCTTCTTGCGCACTTCCGCAAAAACTGCGGGGTCTACGTTCTGCACCTTGCCGGTCAGCTCAACCAGAACCGGATAGGGACCGCCTTCAGTGGCTCTGGCACGGGCAAAGGAGATGGCGGCTGCTGTCACATCACCGTCGGTGACTTCATCAATCAGGCCAAGTTCCCTACCCTTCGCCGCAGGAATATGTTTGCCATTAAGGATCAGATCCAGCGCCACTTCAGGGCCGGCAACGCGTGTGGTGCGCTGCGTGCCTCCGCCGCCAGGCAGCAAACCAAGATTCACTTCGGGCAAACCGATTTTTGCCCGGCTGGCAGCAACACGGAAAGGGGCCGCCAGAGCCAGTTCCAGTCCGCCGCCCAGCGCATGGCCATCAATGGCGCACACTACCGGCTTGGCGCTGGTTTCCATGATGTCCTGAATATCCAGCAGGCTCGGCCCATGCTTTGGTTTGCCAAATTCGCGAATATCCGCCCCGGCGACAAAACGGTTATTGGCCCCGACAATGACAATGGCTTTTACCGCATCATCGGCCTGAGCCTGCTCAAGCCGCATGACCATGCCCCGACGCATGGGTTCCCCCAGCGCGTTGACCGGAGGAAAATCGATCGTCAGCACGGCGACATCGCCCTGAAGGTCGTAACGAACAGCGGTTTCGGGAGTAGTGGACATGAGCGGACGATTCCTTCCGGGTGAAATGCTATGGCGCATTGGTCTGCCAAAGGCTCGCGCTCTTGTCATCTGTGCGACCATGCTTTCCCGGCCCTGCGATGGAACAATCGCTATTGTGATTGTTCTGCCGCACTATGTGTCCTTCCAATCGGTCCTTTCTAATCGCCCCCTTCTAATCGGCAGTGCGATTATCGCCAACGGCTCTGGCGTAGTTTTTTATCAGGGCTAAGGTCTGGAATATTCAATGACAGTAACAGACAAAAGGCAGGATCATGAAAGATTATCGGGGTAAATGGCTTTACGAGCCGGAAACAGTATTGTTCGAAGTGAGTGGCCCTGTGGCGACTATCACCCTGAACCGGCCTGAAGCTCGCAACGCCCTGAATGGGCAAATGCTGTCCGAGATGCATGATGCCATGCTGGAAGCAGATGACCGCACCGATATTAACGTGATTGTGTTGCAAGGGGCGGGCAAGGATTTCTGCGCAGGATATGACCTCAAGCTTTCCTACGAAGGGCGCGGAGAAAAGACGGAGCTGGGCGATTATAAATATCGTGAGGCAACCAAGAATTATGATGATGATTGCTGGTCGATGGAAAAGACGCAGCGCTGGTCATTGGTCATGCCTTCCCTGCACAAGCCTGTCATCGCGAAAATTCATGGAAACTGTCTTGCCGGTGGCACAGATCTGGCCCTGGCCTGCGATCTGGTTATCGCTGCGGATGATGCGAAAATCGGTTTTCCTGCAACACGGGCCAATGGCACTCCGCCTGCGCATATGTGGACCTATCACGTTGGCCCGCAATGGGCAAAACGGATGCTGTTCACCGGGGACAAGATTCGTGGCAAGGATGCGGTGCGGATCGGCCTGGTGCTGGAATCATGGCCGGCTGGCCAGCTTGATGAAAAAGTGGCTGAAATGGCAGGTAAGGTCGGTGCGGTCGATTCCGAATTGCTTTCAGCACACAAGCGCGTGGTCAATATGGCGCTGGAGCAGATGGGATCTGGCCAGATGCAACGCATGGCGGCTGAACTGGATGCCCGTGCACATCTTTCCACTGGCCCGCGCCGGAGCCAGTTCAAATCAGACATGAAAGAGCATGGCATGAAAGTCGCCCTGCAAAACCGTGATGCGCCCTTTGGTGATGGTTTTGTTCATTTCAGGGATGATTGATCAGGGGGATCAAGCAAGATGATGCGTTTTGACGGTAAAACCGCACTGATCACCGGGGCTGGCCGTGGAATTGGCAGGGAACATGCCCTGTTTCTGGCGAGCCGCGGCGCGCATGTCATTGTCAATGATTATGGTGGAGATCGTCAGGGCCGAAAGGGCGGTAACTCTGAACCGGCTGAAATAGTCGCTCAGGAAATTCGCTCAACCGGAGGGAGTGCGATTCCGGCCTGTGTGGATATTACCGATGCCGGTGCTGTCAGGGCGATGGTTGCCGATGCCGTTGCTGAATCGGGCGGGGTGCATATCGTCATCCATAATGCCAGCGTCTATGCTGATCCGGGGCCATTTGCAGATGCGGGTCTGGATGACCTCAGGCGGATCATGATGGTCAATGCCGAAGGAGGCTGGAATGTTGCGCAGGCGACATGGCCCCATATGATAGCGCAAGATTATGGCCGGATCATCATGACCGGGTCTGGTGCCGGTTTCTTTGGTCGCAGGCTGGACCATGCCTATTCGGTCGCGAAATCGGCATTGATCGGCTTTACCAAGCTGCTTGCAACCGAAGGGGCGGAGGCAGGCATCAAGGCGAATATGATTGGCCCGATTGCCTGGACAGAGAACTCTTCTGCACAGGGTATTCCGCCAATTATGGAAAAATATGCCAGCCCTGTTCTGGTCAGCAATCTGGTCGCACTTCTGGCGCATGAGAAATGCCCGGTTTCCGGAGAAATGTTCCATGTCGGCGGTGGATTTGTCTCGCGCATTTTCATGGCAGAAACGCAGGGCACTGCCTTTAGGGCAGAGGACATGTCTCCTGAATCTGTGCTGGATAGGATGGAGGTGATCATGGCAGAACCGGGATATTCCATCCCCGCCAATTCAGACAGATCGGGCGCGCTGGTGTCACGGGCTATTGCCTCTGTGAATCCTGAATTTGCAGATATTCTGGCACAGGCCAAAGCAGAGCGGGATGCGCGAAGAGCCAGCTCCTGAAGCGGTTATCTGACTCTGCTGCGGATCAGAAACACTGAGAGAGGCAATGATCATGACAGAAAAACGGGCCATATTTGTGACCGGTGCGACCGGCGCACAGGGCGGCGCAGTGGTAGATGCGCTAATGAATAGCGGGTTTGCAATTCGTGCTCTGGTGCGTGATCCGGCGTCAGAAGCCGCGCAGGCTCTGGCAATGCGCGATGTTGAACTGGTGACCGGAGATTTTGACGATGCAACCAGTCTCAAGACGGGTGTTTCAGGAGCGTATGGCGTGTTTTCAGTCCAGACTCCGCCCCGGCCGGATGATCTTGACAGCGAAGTGCGCATAGCAGGCAAACTGGTTGATGCAGCACATGCCGCAGGGGTGGAGATATTTGTCCATACATCCGTTGCCCGTGCCGGAGAGCATGAGAGCTTTTCCGGGTGGCAGGAAGGGCGCTGGTGGCCACGATACTGGACCAGCAAGGCGGAAGTTAATGAGATTGTCCGGAAAGCAGGTTTTCCCCGTTATACCATTTTGAAACCTGCCTATATGATGGATAATTTCATTACCCCCAAAAGTCAGTGGATGTATCCGGGGCTGGCCAAACGCGGAGCAATTGAAACCGCCATGGCAGAAGATACAAGACTGGATCTCATTGCAGCTTCGGATGTCGGGCGTTTTGCGGCTGCGGCTTTTGCAGAACCGGATCGGTTCAGTGGCCAGGAAATTGATCTGGCAGCAGAGTCTTTGACAATGCAGGAAGTGGCAAAAGCCATAACGACATCAACCGGAAAGGCTGTGGCCGTGAAGCACATGTCTGGCAAGCAGGCCCGCGAAATGGGTAATTCTCCCGGCCTGACAGAAAGCCAGCAATGGGCAAGGGTGGAAGGCTACAAGGTCGATCTCACCCAGGCAGCCAGCCATGGTGTCCCGCTGGAAAGAATTTCTGACTGGTCTCAGCGTATGCGGGACAGGTTTTGTATAGGTCCGGAATAATTATAGCTTTTCGCGAAAAAGTGGGCGCAGGTTATTGACCAATGCCCCGCTTCGTTTCCGCAAAAGAAAAGTGAGAACAAGCAACTACAGCATCGCATCGGATTCAACTTTTTCTCGCGATGCTGCACGCACAATAATCAGGGCGTAATAATCATTCAGCCCAAAGCATTCCGTGCAATACGGGCCTGACATTCTTCCGCCTCGGCCATGATCCGTTTGATCAGCTCCTCGATAGTCGGGATGTCATGCACCATGCCGACAGACATCCCCACAGTTGTAAATCCGGTGCTGGTATCGCCGCTATTCATCGTGTGTGTATGGGCTTTCAGCATTTGCGACATGCGCATCATGCCCTCGATTTCCTTTGGCCCTTTACGGAAGGTGTCCAGAGCCAGCTTGTGCCATGGAATATTCAGTTCCCTTGCAATTTCAAAGGAATGAGAAAATACGCTGAACACGTTGAGCATTCTGGCATCCATCATCTTGCGCGCACCGGGCACATCCATCTGACGGCAGGGAATACCGTCAAATTTGGTGGAATAGACTGTGCCTGTAATATCCAGTTCAACAGCCTTTTCCTTCCAGCCCTGATGCATGGGGCCTTCCTGGGTCGTCCAGAACCGGGTTCCCATGGAAACACCGCCTGCACCCAGTGCAAGGGCCGCGATGATGCTTGATCCGGTGGAGATGCCACCTGCAGCAATCACCGGAATATCCAGAACCTCAACCAGTCTTGGTATCAGGGTGAAGGTTGTGACTGACCCGGAATGTCCTGCAGCCTCATATCCGGCGGCGATAACCGCATCGCAGCCCTGTTGCTGGGCCTTCAAGGCCAGTTTCTGATCGGTAATGGAGGCCATGACCTTGCCGCCATATTTGTGGGCGGCATCACAGATCCAGTCTCCCTTGCCCATGGAATAATTGATGACCGGGATTTTTTCTTCAAGACAGACAATGACATTTTCACGACCATTGGGCAGGGCAAGCGGTGCATTGGCACCAAAGGGTTTGTCCGTCAGGGTTCTGATTTCGCGTATCCATTCGCGTGTTTGCTCTGGCGGGCTGGAGCCAGCCCCCAGCACACCCAGCCCGCCAGCATTGGAAACCGCAGCAACCATATCGGGCAAAGCCACCCGTCCCATACCGGCATTGAGGATGGGGTAATCAATGCCAAACAGATCTGTGATGGATGTCTTCATCCTCTATATCCTCAGCTATATTCCGGCTCTTGCCACCACGGGAAATAATCCGGCATGTCCTTCGAGACAGTGCACGGGAAATCAGGCAGGCGTTTTTCAATGAAGGAGGCAACCCCCTCTTTTGCATCGGGCGATGCGCCGCGGGTGCAGATGCCCCGGCTTTCAATCTTGTGGGCTTCCATCGGGTGATCCATCCCCAGACTGCGCCATGCCATCTGCCGCATGAGAGCGATAGATACCGGAGCTGTATGATCGGCAATCTCGCGGGCAATTTCCTGCGCTCGTGGCAGCAGGTTTTCCTGCGTGGTTACTTCGCTGACCAGCCCGACTTCTTTCAGTTCATCCGCAGAGAGGATGCGCCCGCTAAAGCTCAGCTCCAGCGCTTTGCTGATGCCGACCACACGAGGCAGAAACCAGGATGAGCAACATTCAAAGACAATACCACGTCTGGCATAGACAAAGCCCAGTCGCCCCTTTTCGCTGGCAATGCGAATATCCATAGGCAGGAGCATGGAAGCACCAATGCCCACGCCTGCACCATTAATGGCGCCAATCACAGGTTTGAGGCTGTTAAACAGGCGCATGGCCAGCTTGCCGCCACCATCGCGCGCGGCATCCGAACTGTAATTGAATGTACCATCCGGGTTGCGGGCCGAAACGTCGCGCCCTTCTACCTTCTTGTCCTTGTTGAAGATATCGGCCCCGCTGGACAGATCTGCCCCGCCGCAAAACCCCTTGCCCGCGCCTGTGATAATCAGGGCGCGAACCGCATCATCCTGATCGGCAAGATCGAGTGCGTCTTCAATCTCTTTTTGCATCAGTGGGTTCATGGCGTTGAACTTGTCAGGCCGGTTGAGCGTCAGCGTCGCAACACGGTCATTCACGTCATAGAGGATAGTTTCAAAGCTCATAATTATGTCCTCTCACTCGCTGGTGAAATCGGGGTCACGCTTTTCCATGAAGGCAGCGCGTTTTTCTTTCGCGTCGGCAGTAGATTGCGCCATGAAGACGCCGCGGGTCTCAAACTCCATCGCCTGTTCCAGACTGCCGGCATTCATATTGTGCCACAGGGCCTGTTTGGTCACCCAGATGCCCATCGGCACATTGACAACAATATTTTTCGCAAGGTCGATACAGGCCTGCTGCAATTCCTCATCCGGAACTGTTTTCAGAACAAGGCCAATCTGCTCGGCTTCATCTGCCATGACGGCCCGCGCAGTATAGAGAATTTCGGCTGCTTTTTGTGTTCCGACAGCGCGGGGGAGCATGTAGCTCATGCCCAGTTCTGCTCCGGTGGCAGCATTATGGATGGCATTGACGAATTTGGCGGATCGGGCGGCGATGGAAATGTCTGCTGCCAGTGGCAACGCATATCCCATACCGGCTACCGTGCCGTTGATTCCGCATATGACCGGCTGCGGCAGATTGCGCAGCATAACAGGAAGGGAAGAGATCACCTGCATGGCATATTTGGTGTAATAGGCCTTGCCCACACCTTCCTTGATCCATTCAGGCGCTTCCTTGTCGCGCAGATCATGGCCGGTGCAAAAACCCTTGCCATTGCCTGTCAGGATCACGACCCGGACATCAGGATCAAACCTGATATCATTGAGGATATCGGCAAATTCGAGATACATGGCATTGGTAAAAGCATTGCGGGCATCAGGCCGGTTGAGTGTCAGCCGCCGGACTCCCTTGACCGGTTCGTCGATCAGAATATTTTCCTCAGCCATATTGTCGTATCCTGTTTCTGTTGCAGTAGTTTGCTGTGATCCGGAATAACTTATCGCCAGAGTCACGCCTATAATGCAATCACCCCATAGCGTCGTATCGCACTTGTGATGGCCGCCACGTTGCGGCTCCTGCTGTGTCCCTGCCTTTGGCCGAGATGATCATATCTGTGATATGACTATGGTTGCCCTTGCTTGTGCGGAGCGTTCCCATAGCTTTTGAACAAGCCCCTGGCCTTTACGTCCCGGCCTTTATACGGGGCGGCGCGTTGCGGAGAGAGTGCGGAGATGATGAACTGGCAAGGCCACGGCCATGCGCTCAATGAGTCCTGTCCCATGGCATTTCGATATTCGGTGACGCTCCATGGCGCGTGATGATACCCATCAGGCAGGTGGTGAGGGGCAATTTCGTGCCCTGATTGAAGAATGGCGTGTTGCGTGGCGTCCGGGAATTGGGGCGATCATTGCCGGAGCCCTGGGCTATTCCCTGTGGACGGCGGTTTCCAGCCTGTTTGTCGTTCCCTTGCAGCAGGAGTTCGGCTGGTCACGCGGAGAAATTGCTGCCGCGAATTATGCCGGTCTGATTACGGCCTTTGTTGCTCCGGTTGTTGGCCGGATTGTCGACCGCTTTGATGCCAGACCGGTTCTGATGGCGGGGCTGTTATTGATTGGCGCCTGCTATTTCCTGTTGTCACAGTTAACCGGCACATTGCAGGTTTATTATCTGCTCTATTTCTTTCTCAACCTGTTTGGGATGGCGACCACAGGGATTACGGTAACACGTATAGTTGCAGGAAATTTTTTCCGCTCACGCGGAACGGCGCTGGCTATTGCGCGCTCTGCTCTTGGTATCGCCGCAATTCTGACTCCCCTGCTTTTGCACCCCCTTATTACGCGATATGGCTCCACGGGCGGCTTTCTTGGTCTGGCGGGGCTGGCAGCGTTTGTGGCTCTTCCGCTGGTTTATTTTCTGGTGCCGGACAAGAAGGCCGACAGCACAAGCGGCAAGGCAGAAAAAAAGGTCAACCCCAGCCGCATCCTGTCTCTGCTTGGGCAGAGGAAGGTTCTCATTATCTGTGCGGCGGCGGCGCTTAACTATGCTCCGGTGGTGGCTATTGTCTCGCAGCTTCAGCCTATCGGTATGGCGGGCGGCCTGAGCGATGGTGCTGCTGCAGGCGGTATCGGATTTCTTGGTGCTGCGGCTGCCGCCGGGGCCTTGCTGAGCGGATTGCTGGTCGATCGCTTCTGGGCCCCTGCTGTGGCCTTTACCCTGAATATGGCTGCTGCTGCCGGATGTGCGACCCTGCTGGTTTTCAGTGGCAGTTTGTCACCTGCTATATTCTATGGCGCCGTATTCCTGATCGGCGTGGGACAGGGTGCGGAAATTGACGTGGTTGCCTATATGATTGCCCGTTATTTCGGCCTTGCAGATTATTCTACCATCTATGGTTTGTCCGTCACCTGTATTGCATTGGGGACAGCGATCTCGGCATCCCTGATTGGTTCTGCCTATGATCACTTCGGAAATTACAATGTTGCGATTTTGTGCTGCTCGGCCAGCTTCGCCATGGCCTCTATCGCATATCTGATGATGGGGCGTTACCCTCGTGCAAAGAGTGAGGAATAGATGTTATAACAAGTGAAGGAAATATGGGAGTCAAGAAATGGGTGCTGCAAGGCAAGAACTGATTGATATGATCGTCACGGAGGATGCGTTTTCCCGTGACCGGGCAAGTATCGAGCCAATGCAGGTTGAGGCGGCCAACGCTCTTTTTCAGGAACTGCGCGGGAAAATTCCTGTTCTGGAAAAGCGGGCGAAGGAATACGGGATTGATACCGTCAGTTCCTTTGAAGATCTGGTTCCGCTTCTTTTTGCCCATACTGTCTACAAATCCTATCCCGAAAGCTTCATAGAAAAAGGCCGCTGGGACAGAATGCTGCTCTGGCTCTCTACCTTGTCTGCAGATGACTGGACCGGGGTTGATGTAGAGGGGGTGGAGGATGCCGATGAGTGGCTTGCCCGGTTAAAGGCAGCTGGATGCACAGTGCTTGCTACCAGTGGTTCAAGTGGAAAATGCTCCTTTCTTCCCGCTTCGGAAAAAGATCGCGCGCTCAAGCACCGGCATTTCAAACGGGCGGTAGGCTGGCCTTTCGCGCAGGCCGATAACCAGTATGAAGTGTTCTGGACAGGGCCGATAGAAGGGCCGAACAGTGCGATCGAGGCCGGACAGATGACGCGGGATCACTGGGCCAGACCAGACCGGTTTCATAATCTGATCAAGGAGCCGCTCAGGATTACGGATGTTGCTGAAAGTGCCGCCCTCACGCGTAAAATGCGGGAAGGCACAGCAACGCCATCAGAGATCGAGGCGTTCCAGCAGAAAAATGCTGAAACCGGCAAGCGTGTCGCTGAGGGCATCTTCGAGTTTATCGATAGCTTGCTAGATATGCGGCATGAGCCGGTTTATATCAGCGGGCTCTGGGCGCAGCACATGCAGATTATCGAACGCGCCCGCGAAACAGGCTTTGGTGATGGCGAATTTCACCCTGA
>JBKEEC010000065.1:0-5208 GCA_047975785.1 Sphingomonadaceae bacterium
CACCAGCACAGTAGCGACCGGACCACGGCCCTTGTCGAGCTGGGCTTCCACTACGGTAGCTTCGGCATCCCGGTCCGGGTTTGCTTTCAGCTCCAGCAATTCAGCCTGCAACAGGATCTTGTCGATCAGAGTGTCCAGCCCTGTCCCATTTCGGGCAGAGACTTCGACATCCTGCACATCGCCGCTCATTTCCTCGACGATAACTTCATGCTCCCGCAGACGCTCCCGGATACGCTGGGGATTGGCTTCGGGCTTGTCGATCTTGTTGATCGCGACAATCATCGGCACACCGGCAGCCTTGGTATGATTGATCGCCTCGACCGTCTGCGGCATGATGCCGTCATCGGCTGACACGACCAGCACCACAATATCGGTAACATTGGCTCCACGCGCGCGCATTTCGGTAAATGCCTCATGCCCCGGAGTATCAAGGAAGGTGATTTTTTCACCTCCTTTGGTTGTAATCTGGTAGGCGCCGATATGCTGGGTGATGCCGCCGGCTTCAGCCTTGACCACATCTGTTCCGCGCAAGGCGTCCAGCAGGCTGGTCTTGCCATGGTCGACATGGCCCATAATGGTCACAACCGGCGGACGCGGCTTCAGAGTTTCTTCGGGATCGACATCCACGCTGGTATCGATATCGACATCGCTTTCACTGACGCGCTCAATCCGGTGGCCAAATTCTTCCACCAGCAATTCTGCGGTGTCCTGATCAATCGTCTGATTGACCGTCACCATCATGCCCATATTGAACAGCGCCTTCACCAGATCAGCGCCTTTTTCAGCCATACGATTGGCCAGTTCCTGAACCGTAATCGCTTCAGGAACGACAACATCGCGCACCTGCTTTTCACGCGGCTTGGATGAGCCCCCGCCCTGCATCCGGCGTTCTTTTTCCCGTGCACGTTTGAGCGCGGCAAGGCTACGCGCACGTCGGCCTTCATCATCATTCAGGGCGCGATTGACGGTCAGCTTGCCAGAGCGGCGCTTGTCGGCCTCCTTGTTATCCCGCTGTACAGGAGCACGCTTGTCGTCTTTCTTCTTTTTCGCTGCACTGTCAGCCTTTTTCGGCTCAGGCCGTTCAACCGGAGTGAACCGGCGCGGCGCCGGGCGAGCCTCTTCCGGCTGATCTGCTTCCTGCGCAGATGAATCAGCCTGTTCTACGGCCACATCATCAGGGTTTGAATCATCCGGGGCGGAACTGGCACTTTGCTCTTGCGCGGCGCGCTCGTCGTCTTCGGCCTGGCGGGCTTTCTCTTTTGCTTCTTTCGCGGCTTCTTCTTCAGCCTTGCGGTTTTCTTCTGCCCGGCGTTTTTCCGCTTCTATCGCATCAAGGCGTTCCTGCTCTTCACGGCGGCGCGCTTCTTCGGCAAGGCGCAAACGCTCTTCCTCTGCCTCACGCTGCAAACGGGCGACACGCTCTTGCGGTGTTTCTTCCGCTACTTTCGGCTTTTTCGGCGCAGCAGGAGGAGGTGTAACCGGCGCTGCCGGAGGAGGGGGTGGCGGAGGCGGAGGGGGTGCAGCAGCTTCCTCGCCGGGTTTGACGAGCTTGCGGCGACGCTTGACCTCAACCGCAACCTTGTTGGTGCGGCCATGGCTGAAGGTCTGTTTCACTTCACCGGCGTCCACCGACCGCTTGAGTCCAAGCGGTTTGCGGCTGCGCGGTTTGTCGTTATCACTATCGCTCATAAAGCCCGTCTATCCTTCAACACTCAAATCATCATCATCGCATGTGGCCTTCGGCAACATGCCTTGCTCTTTTGCTACAGGGTCAGTCAGCGGGGCATCGGCCCCGCAAAAGTGAACCAGTCGCTCCAGAGACAGGCGGACACGATCTGCTGCAGCAGGATCAGTCAGCGCCATATGAACGACATTGCTGCGGCCCAATGCCACAGACAGGGCCATCCGGTCCAGTGGCAAGCGCACACCTTTTTCACCACTGCCTTCAATCTCGCGTCCGACCCGCCACGCCTGATCCAGCCGGCGCGAGCCATCGTCGCTCGCATCTGCCGCATGGAGCAACAGGGCTACCCGGCCTGTGCGGGCCTGTTCGGCGATCCTGTCTGAACCCAAGATAATGTGCCCTGCCCGCATTTCGAGACCAAGACGGTCCATAAACTGCCGCTTCAGGGCATTTTCCAGCCTCTCGGCCAGATCATCCGGCCATTCCAGCCCACCGCCTCTGAAAGCACGTGCCAAAGCGGCCCGAAACTTCCCGCTTGCCATAGCCTGTTCCAGTTCGGCCCGACTGACACCCAGCCATGCCCCACGTCCGGGAGCCTTGCCCATAACATCCGGCAGAACCAGCCCGTCAGGCGAAACCGCCAGCCGGACCAGAGTATCGCGCGGCCCATGAGAGCCCAGCAGGATACACCGCCGCTCCGCTACGGCATTTTTGCCGGAGGGCTTTTTGCCGGACGCGTTTGATGGTGCGCCGCGAAGCGACGCCCCCGTATCCGCGATGCCGGAGCTCAGGCGCTCATTGTTCGGAGTCCGCATTGGCGGCCTCCTGTTCAACAGCTGTCTCTGACACAGCAGCAGGAGCCTCTGGCTCATCTTCGAACCAGTGGGCACGCGCTGCCATAATGATTTCATTGCCCTGTTCTTCGCTCAGGGCATATTCACCGAGCACACCGCCACGATCACTTTCACGGGTGTTGCGCCGCATTGGCGGTCCATCCTGATTGCGCCGCCGCGGTGCCTCGCGCCTGCGTGCAATCAACTCATCGGTGGCGAGATCTGCAAGATCATCCAGTGTCTTGATTCCAGCCTTGCCCAGCGTGACCAGCATTTGCTCGGTCAGATGCGGCATTTCAGCCAATGCGTCTTCCACGCCCAGTTCCCGCCGTTCGTTACGGGCTGTTTCCTCGCGACGCTCAAGAGCCTCAATCGCACGACTTTGCAATTCTTCGGCGAGCTCCTCGTCAAATCCTTCGATCGAGGCCAGCTCGTCACGCGGCACATAGGCGACTTCTTCCAGCTCGGCGAAACCTTCTGCCACCAGCAATTGCGACAGGGTTTCATCAACGTCGAGTTCTTCCTCGAACATTTTGGACCGTTCGGAAAATTCTTTCTGACGGCGAACCCCGGCTTCCTCTTCCGTCATGATGTCGATCTGATGGCCGGTCAGCTGGCTGGCGAGCCGGACATTCTGCCCCCTGCGGCCAATGGCCAGGGAAAGCTGGTCATCCGGGACGACCACTTCAATCCGGCCTTCATCCTCATCCAGCACCACACGGGCAACAGTGGCAGGCTGCAAGGCATTGACAATAAAGGTTGCGGTATCCTCGCTCCACGGGATGATGTCGATTTTCTCGCCCTGTAATTCCTGCACAACAGCCTGCACGCGGCTGCCCTTCATGCCAACACAGGCCCCGACCGGATCTATGCTCGAATCATGGCTGATAACGCCGATCTTGGCCCGACTGCCCGGATCACGCGCGGCGGCCTTGATCTCGATAATACCATCGTAGATTTCAGGGACTTCCTGAGCGAACAGTTTTTTCATGAAATCAGGATGGGCACGGGAAAGAAAAATCTGCGGTCCGCGGTTGTTCCGTTCCACTTTTGTAATCAGGGCGCGAACACGCTCCCCGACACGGGCGGCCTCACGCGGAATTTGCTGGTCCCGGCGGATAACCCCGTCAGCCCGGCCCAGATTGACAATTACATGGCCAAATTCAACCGATTTGATCACTCCGGTAATCACTTCACCGGCGCGATCCTTGAACTCTTCATACTGGCGTTCACGCTCGGCATCGCGCACTTTCTGGAAGATCACCTGCTTGGCGCTCTGCGCATCAATCCGGCCCAGATCAACCGGCGGCAACGGGTCAACGATAAAGTCACCCAGTTTTGCGCCGGCTTCAAGTTTCTGGGCCTGCTTGAGATCAACCTGTTTGAAGTAGTCCTCTACATCTTCAACCACTTCCACCACGCGCCACAGCCGCAAATCACCCGTTTGCGGGTCAAGCTTGGCCCGGATATCATTTTCAGCACCGTAGCGGGCACGCGCCGCCTTCTGGATCGCTTCTTCCATCGCTTCAATCACGATCGACTTGTCGATCATTTTTTCCGAAGCGACAGCAGTTGCAATCGCTAGAAGCTCGGCTTTATTGGCAGAAATCGCACTGGCCATCAGTCACTTGCCTTTTCTTCTTCAGATATTTCTTCAATTTCATCCGCCCCGCGCGCATCCAGAGCGCCAGTAGCAGCAATAAGTTCATCCGTCAGCACCAGTCTGGCAGAATGAATGGCAGATAGCGGGATCGTCAGATCCCCTGCCTTCCGGTCAGAAATCGTCACCAGATCACCATCAATACCGCGCAGGGTACCACGCAGATTGCGGTGCCCGTCAATTTTTTCCGATAATGATATTTTGGTTTCATGCCCGGCCCAACTGGCAAAATCCTTTGGCCGGGTCAGTGGGCGGTCAATACCCGGCGAACTGACCTCCAGATGATAGGCCCCCGGAACCAGCACTTCTCCGGCCTCTTCCAGTTCATCCAGCCGGGCCGATATACGGCGGCTGAGGGCAGCGCATTGATCAATAATCAATTGTCCGGTCGCGGGGTCTTCTGCCATGATCTGCAGCGCCTCACCACCATCGCCCGCTTCTGAAGGCATCATCTTGATGCGCACAAGGTCAAGCCCCAAAGCTCCGGCTTCGGGTTCAATCACTTCTGCAAGACGCGCAATATCAGCCATCAGACCTTCAAAAACCTACCAGCGCAAAACCCGGTAAAAAAACCGGGGTAAAACAACCGCATCAGACAACAACCAAACAGCAATTGCCATACATCTTTGCACCGGCCCCTGCTGGCGCCAGCCCTTCAGAGATATGACAATGTCGGGATGAACGCGCATATAGGCGCCCCGATACCCTTGGACAAGCCCCAATGGAGCAGCCCGGCAAATCCTGCCGCGTCAGACCTATTGGACAAGACCGTGCTTTTTTATGGCATGGCGCAACTGGTCATATGTCAGGCCCAGAGATTTGGCGGTTTGCCGCTGATTCCAGCGGTTGCACCCCAAAGCATGTTCCAGAATTGCGCGTTCATGTGCTTCCACGGCCCCGCGCAAATCATCAATATCGTGAAACGAATTGACATCTTTCGTATCTGCTTTCGTATCCGCCACATCAATTTCGCGGGCGTTCATCTGCCCTGACAGAACTTCAGCTTGCCTGTTGCCCTGCTCCGGCTTCCA
>JBKEEC010000066.1:0-7673 GCA_047975785.1 Sphingomonadaceae bacterium
GAAATCCCGCTGGCCAAACCATCACCCGCGCCCCGTGCGACCTCTACCGGCACAGCCAATAGTGCGGGAGCAGCACAAAACGGGACAGGCACGGGTGCTGCAGGGCAGGGCAGTGGCACCGGCTCAGGTCGCGGGGGCAGCGGTGCCGGGGGCATTGCGGCGAGCAAGCCGGTCAAGATCGCAGGTGATATCAATTCTGCGCGTGATTTTCCGACACCGGCAGGCGGCCGCCAGATCCGCTGGGGGCAGTCCGTCACGGTGTATATGACAGTAGGCACAGATGGGCGCGCCCGAAATTGCCGCGTGGCCAAACCCAGCATTGATCCGGTTGCAGACCAGATTGTCTGCCAGCTGGCGGAGCAGCGTTTCCGGTTTCGTCCGGCACGCGATAGCCAGGGCAACCCGGTAGAGGCGAGCTATGGCTGGCAACAAAGGTGGAAACCGGCGGGGTAATACCGGTATGACTCGCTTCGCAAGCGGCGCATCACATTTGTTCAGGACTTCAGGTGTTCAGGACTTCAGGTGTTCAGGGCTTCTGGCGAAGAATTCCATGATGCAGGATTTCGTTTGCAGTCCGGGCAATTTCTTCGGGTGATTTACTGTCATCCCAGACGGCAAAGCGCAGACCGAGAAAGACATTCATCCCCATGAGCGCCCAGGCATGAATCTCGCTGATGTCATCGCGCAGATCTCCACGCGCAGATCCTGCTTGCAGCCGTTCCAGAATACGCGCAGCTGTGCTCTGGTAATGGGTGCGATAGCTGGCCGGATCGACAAATTCCGCTTCATCAATGATCCGGTAGATTTCCTTGTGCTCTTTCACAAACCGGAGAAAGGCCGCGAAGGCCGCTTCCTCCACATCAAATGTGGTCAGCTTTTCTCCGGCAGTTTCCTTTTCATTTTTTAGCCGGGCAACGCCGTTGGCCGCTCCGTCCCTGACGCGTGCGCTCATATCCTGCACCAGCGCCTGAAACAGAGCCTCCTTGGAATTGAAATAGGTATAGAAACTTCCCAGAGCAGTTCCGGCACGATGGGTAATGGAACTGATGGACGCTTCGTGAAATCCTTTTTCCCCGAACTCTGCCGCCGCTGCATCCAGCAATTTGCGCATGGTGCGCCGTCCGCGTTCAGTCCGGGGTTGTTTGGAAAGTGCAGGCGAATCAGTATGTCTGGTGGTCGGCGTGTCCATATTGCCACAGTTAGGCGCAGATTATTGCGATGGCAATTCTCAAACTTGAAAGGTGGTTCATGTTTCAATAAGGAGCTTCCATCTGTTTTGGGAGTATCTCTAATGGCCTCTTTCGCTCCGAAGTTCGGTGCTGCCCTGTTTGCCGGCGCCGCCACGATTGCACTTTCCACTACGCCCGCTGCCGCCCAGTCACAGGGGCAGTCACAGGGGCAGTCACAGGCTCAGGCCAGAGGCGACTTTGCCGAAACCCACGATGATGGCAACACTATCATCGTTACGGCCCGTCGCCGTGAAGAACGGCTGATTGATGTTCCAATTGCGGTCACGGCGTTCAGCGCCGCCCAGCTGGAAGAAAAAGGCGCGCTCGATATTACGGATGTGGCCCAGTCTGCCCCGAATGTGACACTGGAAAACTCCCGTGCCACCAACTCCACCCTGTCCGCCTTTATCCGCGGTGTTGGCCAGCAGGACCCGGTATCCGGTTTTGAACAGGGCGTGGGCATTTATCTTGATGATGTTTATCTCAACCGCCCGCAGGCCGCAGTGCTGGATATCTATGATGTTGAGCGGATCGAGGTTTTGCGCGGTCCGCAGGGGACGCTCTATGGACGCAACACTATTGGCGGGGCGGTAAAATATGTTTCGAAGCGCCTGCCGCAGGATGTATCGGTCAAGGCGCGCGCAACCTATGGCACCTATGATCAGGCCGAAGGTGTTGTGACGGCGTCGGCACCACTTAATGACCTGATCCGTGTCGGCGGTTCGGTTGCCCGTCTGTCTCGTGGCGGGTTTGGTGACAATCTGACTCTGGGCACAGAAAACTATAACAAGGATATATGGGCAGGCCGGGCCTCGCTGGAACTGGGCGGCTATGGTGAGCCGGTGTTTATCCGCATTTCCGGCGACTATACCAAGGACAAGAGCCTGCAGCGTGGCGGTCATCGCCTGATCCCCGGTCTTGTTTCGGGTGATCCGGTGCTGGATAATGTCTATGATACGCGCGGCTCGCTTGATGATCCGAAGCAGGATGTTGAAGCCTATGGTCTGGCGATGAATGCCGAGATTGATCTGGGCGCCGGAGTTACCCTGCGTTCTATCTCTGCCTGGCGCAAGGATGACAGCGCCGGCCCGATTGATTTCGATGCCTTGCCGGTGGTTGATCTTGATGTTCCCGGTTTCTACCGCAACGAACAGCTTAGCCAGGAATTTCAGCTTCTGTATGATAATGGTGGGCCGCTGAGCGGGTTGCTGGGGTTCTACTACCTTGATGCCACCGCTGATACGCTGTTTGATGTGCGTATCTTCACTACTTTCCCCGGCCTGACCGCCTATACCGAGGCCGATGTTGACACCAAAACCTATGCGGTATTTGGCGATTTCACCTATGATATTTCTGAGCAGTTCAGTGTGTCGCTGGGTGGCCGCTATACATGGGACAAGCGCAGTGCCTATATCCTGCGCCAGAATTATCTGGGTGGCGGATCTCCGGTGTTTGGCGGGGCAGGGGTGCCATTTGGTGCGCCGAGCACGAGTTTTAATGGCTCGCGCGAGTTCAAGAAATTCACCCCGCGCGCCTCGATCAGCTATATGCCAACGCCTGATCACAATATCTATGCCAGCTATTCCAAAGGCTTCAAGGGTGGCGGCTTTGACCCGCGTGGTGTGGGTGCCAATGCCCCTGCCGTTATTCCGGGGTCACCAACCGATGCGGAAGTCGCCGATTTCCTGAGCTTTGAGCCGGAACAGGTGGACAGCTATGAAGTGGGTTACAAGGGCAGCCTTGCCAATGGCGCTGTCAATGTCGCCATTGCGGGCTTCTATGCCGATTACAAGGATGTCCAGATCCCTGGTTCGGTCGCCTGCACCGTTATGGTTGGCGGCACTCCGACACCGTCATTCTGCGGCGTTGTGTCCAATGCCGGCAAGGCCCGCTTCCAGGGTGTTGAACTTGAAGGCAGTGCCCGCCTTGGCGGGGGCTTTAACCTGTCCGGTTCGCTGGGCTATATTGATGCCAAATATAAAGAGTTCATCGCCAATATCGCCAGCACGCCAACCGATGTGGCACAGTATCGCAAGGTGCAGAATACACCTGAGCTGACAGCGAGCGGCACATTGTCCTACACCACCGGACTGGGTGACGGGGATCTCTATCTGGGATCGACTGTATCCTACCGCTCCAAGACTTATCAGTTCGAGATTCCCAACCCCTATCTCGACCAGAAGGGTTATGCCCTCTGGGATGCCAGCGCCATATATACGGCACCGGGTAAACGCTGGAGCCTTGGCGTATATGGCAAGAACATCCTCAACAAGAAATACAAGACATCGGGTTACACCTTCATGGCTGCCAATCCGACGACTGGTGAACTGCTGACAACGCCAGGTGGCAGCCTCATCCCGACGCTTGGCCCTGAAGGAACGCTGACAGCTTTCTATGGCAATCCGCGTCAGGTCTTTGTGACCGGAACGATCAGTTTCTGATCCTTCCAGAGCCGGGCGCATATGGGGGCGCGTCCGGCTCAATCATGTTATAAAAAGGGATTGGGGCAGTCTGGATGATGTATAAAGAGCACCGTTATCGCAGTGCGGATGGGCGGCTCGATTTATATGCTCGTGACTACCCCGGTGACGGACCCGCCCTACTGCTGATGCACGGGCTGACCCGCAACAGTGCCGATTTTGAACCTCTTGTCTCGCATCTGTCCGGCCAATACCGTATGATTGTGCCGGATCAGCGCGGGAGAGGAAAATCGGATTATGATCCGGATTCCACGCTGTATCGTCCGGATATCTATGCCGCCGATATGTGGGCATTGCTTGACAGTCTTGATATAGATTCCGCCTCCCTTATTGGTACATCCATGGGGGGGCTGATGGCCATGATTATGGGCGCAGTGCATCCGGCACGTATCCGGTCCATAGTGCTGAATGATGTTGGCCCCGAAATCATGGAAGAAGGACTGGATCGTATCCGTGGTTATGTCGGGGCGACAGGTCCGGCCAGTAACTGGGCGGAAGCAGCGCAGCGTTGCAAGGCGATCAATGGTGACATGATGGACGGCCTGGGCGATGCGGACTGGCTGGCTTTTGCACGCCGCACCTATCGTCAGAGCGAGGATGGCGCTATTCACCTTGCCTATGACCCGGCAATATCCGAAGGCCTTTCCGAAGACCAGAGCGCGAATGTCCCGCCTGACCTTTGGCCATTATGGGATATGATTGCCGCACTTCCGCTGCTGGTCATTCGCGGAGAGAAAAGCGATTTGCTCGCGCCGCAAACCGTTGCCACAATGGAAGACCATCATAGCGGGCCTTTTGTGCAGGTTTCCATACCGGGACGCGGCCATGCCCCGCTGCTGGATGAGCCTGAAGCACTGGCTGCTATCCAGCCTTTTCTGTCTGCCTATGCCTGATTGTCATGGATAGCCCAGCCCCGCATTCCACACAGGCGCGACCTTCTGCACAACCTGCTTCTTCCGGCATTGTCCTGACAATGCTGCTGATCGTCTACATTTTCAATTTCCTCGACCGGCAGATCCTGTCCATTCTTGCCGCACCAATCCAGCAGGAGCTTGGCCTGGGGGATGGCCAGATGGGCTTGCTGGGCGGGCTGGCTTTTGCCATTCTCTATTCCACGCTTGCGGTTCCACTGGCGACATTGGCAGACCGGACTAGCCGGAGCTGGGTGATTACTGTTTCTCTCGTGTGCTGGAGCGCATTTACCGCTCTGTGTGGTCTGGCGCATAATTTCTGGCAGATGTTTCTGGCCCGGCTGGGTGTGGGAGTGGGCGAAGCGGGCGGTGTTGCCCCGTCCTATGCGCTGATTACCGAATATTTCCCGCCGGAAAAGCGATCATGGGCCTTGGCGGTCTATTCTCTCGGCATCCCTCTGGGCAGCGCATTCGGTGTTCTGGCGGGCGGCTATATTGCCCAGAATATTGACTGGAGACTGGCCTTTTTTGTCGTGGGTGCGGGCGGTTTGCTGATAGCCCCCCTGTTCAAATTGCTGGTGCGCGACAAACCAAAGTCTGAAGCTGCAGGCACAACTATAGCCAGCCGCCCGTCACTGGGCGACACCGCCCGTTTGCTGATGGCAAAGCGTAGCTTCTGGTTTCTGGCCTTTGGTGCATCTGCCAGCTCGATGCTGGGATATGGTGTATTGTTCTGGCTCCCCAGCCTGCTGCTGCGCAGTTACCAGTTTGAACTGGTAGAGGCATCGTGGTTTTTTGGCGGGCTGTTGCTGATTGGCGGTGTCTCGGGGATATTGCTTGGCGGCTGGCTGGGCGGCAGGCTGGGACAGGCGGATCGGGCATGGCATGGTTTTGTCCCGGCGATTGCCTTTGTTATTGGCGTGCCGACCTACGCCATTGGCATTTCCGTGCCGGACTGGCGGATTGCCTTTCTGGTGCTGCTGGTTCCTACTGCGCTGGCCAATGTCTGGCTTGGCCCGGTTCTGTCTGCCGTGCAGCATCTGGTCGCCGCGCCCCAACGCGCCATGGCCTCGGCGCTGTTTCTCCTGATCAATAATTTGCTGGGGCCGGCAGGGGGGATTTATGCCCTTGGCGCGCTGTCTGATGCACTGGATGGCGTGTATGGAAGCGAGGCCTTGCGCTATTCCATGCTTTATGCGCTGGGTCTGTATTTTGTGGCAGCAACCCTGATGGCACTGGGCGGAATGGCCTTGCGCAAGGACTGGGTAGAAGAAACGGCAGGAGCCTGAGTTCTTCCCGTTTCATGTTTTGCTCGAATCTTGCCGGCAATGCAGTATGAAGTGCTATATGGCCCGCCTGTTTTCCCGATTTGTCGCTTTACTTGCCTTGTTGATAGCGGTTCCGGCTTCTGCGCAGGTCATTCTCAGTTTCCAGAGCTTTAACGGCTCGATGTTTGGCGGACGCTATCCGCATACTTTCATTGTGCTGGAAGGCACGCTGGAATCTACCGGACAGAAAATAGACGAGAATTACGGATTTTCTGCCAGATCTGCATCACCAGCGGTTTTGGCCGGGCCGGTCAGGCATATGATTCTGGTGGAGGAGCCGGAGTGGATTCCCAAAACCAATCGACATTTTTCTGTGCCGATCAGCGATGCGCAATATTATGAAATTGTCGCAGAAGTAACCCGTTGGCGTGATGCGCCGGGTAAATATTATGATCTCAACAAACGAAATTGTATCCACTTTGTTGGCCGAATGGGGGAGTTGGTCGGGTTAAAGGTTGATTATCCGAAAAAGATGCTGCGCAAGCCGCGCGCATGGCTTAATCATATTGCAACCCTCAATCCGCAATTGGGGGCACGGCAGCTTTAAACGGCCTGAAAGCGGACAGTTTGCCCCTTTCACCGACCCCGTTTATCAACCCCTCTTATCAACAAGGCAGGATTTTTCATGACAACACTGGTTACAGGGGCTGCGGGGTTTATCGGCGCTGCGCTGAGTGAAGCCCTCCTTGCCCGTGGAGAGCCGGTGATCGGGATTGATAATTGCAACGATTATTATCAGATATCGCTGAAGGAAGACCGTTTACGCCGTTTGCAGGACCGTCATGCAGACAGTTTCACCTTTCACCGGATCGATTTTTCAGATCCCGCCGCACTTGAAACCGTCCTTGCCGGAGAGTCATTTTCACGTATCGCGCATCTGGGGGCGCAGGCAGGGGTGCGCTACTCGCTGGAAAACCCGCACGCCTATGTGGCGTCCAATCTGGCAGGGCATGTGAATCTGCTCGAAATTGCACGTCACCGGCAGGTGGAGCATATGGTCTATGCCAGTTCCAGCTCGGTCTATGGCGGGAATACAAAGCTGCCCTTCAGCGTGGATGACAGGTGCGATCATCCGGTATCCCTTTATGCCGCAACCAAGAAAGCGGACGAGCTGATGAGCGAAACCTATGCCCATCTGTTCCGTATTCCGCTTACGGGGCTGCGCTTTTTTACGGTCTATGGGCCGTGGGGCAGGCCGGATATGGCCTTGTGGAAATTCACCCATAATATTCTGGCCGGTGAGTCGATACCTGTTTTCAATCACGGGGATATGTATCGCGACTTCACCTATATTGATGATATTATTACCGGTGTCATCGCCTGCCTGGATCACCCTCCGGCGGATGACGGGGCGGAAAAACCTGGCGGCAGTGTCAAGCCGCACGCGATCTATAATATTGGCAACAACCAGTCAGAACCGCTGATGAAAGTAATCGGATTGCTGGAAGAAGCCTGTGGCCGCAAGGCAGATCTGGATATGCTGCCGATGCAGCCGGGCGATGTCCACAAAACCTATGCCGATATCGAGGCTATCCGTTCCGATCTTGGCTATCAGCCCGTAACCCGCATTGAACAGGGTGTTCCGGCATTTGTCGACTGGTATCGCGGTTATAACGGGATATAACACAGGCCGGAAGATTGTTCCTCCGGCCTGTGGTCAATGAGTTTTGGGCCTAGAGTGCGATGACAAAAAGTGGGCACCGGTTTTTGTCAAAAATCACACGA
>JBKEEC010000067.1:0-7916 GCA_047975785.1 Sphingomonadaceae bacterium
GTTATAGGAAACGCCAACCGGCACCTGTATGCGCACATTACGCGAGGAATAGGACCAGTTTTCCACCTGGTTGATCATAAGGTTTTCATTGGGAATCAGATATTCGCGCTCATCGCGAGTGGTCACTGAAACGGCGCGAATGCCAATCTTGCGGATTTGCCCAAAAGTTGTCTTGCCTGCCTGATCGGCAATGGCGATAACGTCACCCGGCTTGATCGAGCGATCCATCAGCAGGATAATTCCTGCAATCAGATTGCCGAAGGTCTTTTGCAAGCCAAAGCCGATGGCCAGACCAAAAGCCCCGGAAAAGACAGCCAGTGCGGTAAGGTCGATGCCCAGCATATCGATCCCGAACAGGACCGCCAATGTCCAGATCGCCATGGAAACCAGTTTTTCACTGAGCAGTTTTTGCGACGGGTCCAGCCCCTTCATGCGCTCAATCGCGCCTCTGGCAATGCGGGTCAGCAGCCAGGCTGCAAGGCAGGTCGCTGCAATAACAAGCAAAACAACCAGAACATCAAGCATCGAGATATGAAAGTTGCCGATGCCGATCTGCATGGAATCAAGGGAATTGATAATCCCGCCAGCGGCCTCATTCTTGGCACCCACGGCCTCCTTGATTTCATCAGCTGCTATTACTGAAGAATTGGCAGGAGCATTTCCGTCTGTCTGGATTGCCGCCGAAGCATGAGAGCTGCTTGCAGGTTCAGGCAAAGCTGCAGCATCTACAGGGGTTTGCGCATCGGTCACGGCTGCATCAGCAGGGGCAGCCTCGCTTGTTTCAGGTGTTGCTCCGGCAGGGGCAGCCATGGTCAGTTTTTCTCCATCAATTCAAAGGCGCGATCGAGATCTGTTATCAGATCATCAGGATTTTCCAGTCCGATATAAAGCCTTATGCCAAGTTTATCTTCCCGGTTCCATCTGGCCGGAGGCCAGCTATTGGCCTGACGAATCGGGGCCGGATCAAAGGGCACGACAAGGCTTTCAAACCCGCCCCAGCTATATCCGATGCCAAACAGTTCCAGAGCATCAATGAAGCGGGCGCGCGCGGCAGTATTGCGTCCTGCCAGCACAAAGCTGAACAGCCCGCAACCGCCGCTAAAATCCCTCTGCCATATGTCATGACCCTGTGCGCCAGGGAGCATCGGGCACAGGACATGGGCGACCTCAGGCCTGTTCTGCAGCCATTCGGCAATTTTCAGGGCGCTTTGAGTCGTGTGTTGCAGGCGAACAGCCATTGTGCGCAGCCCGCGCAGCACCAGAGCGGCATCATCGGGCGAGACAACATGCCCCAGTTCTTGCGAAACCGTCCGGGCGCGTTGATATAATTCCTTGCCTGCGCTGACAGAGCCCATCATGACATCAGAGTGCCCACCGGCATGTTTTGTCAGTGCCATGATGCTGATATCGCATCCACGGGACAGGGCGGGAAAGCCCAGTGATGTTGCCCAGGTGTTATCTATCAGGCTTACGGCTCCGTTCTGCCGGGCAATGGTTGCCAGCTCAGGCACATCGCAGACTTCCATGGTCAGACTGCCGGGGGATTCCAGCAGGACGGCTGCCGTGCGGTCGCAAAACAGGGTGGAGAATGCTTTCAGGTCGAGCGGATCGAAAAAGCGGTGCTCTATGCCCATACGGGCAAGCAGGCCCCGGGCCATGGCGCGGGAAGGGTCATAGGCATTGTCGCTGACAAGCAGGACATCGCCGGGTTTCAGGACAGAGAGAAGGGCACCGGAAATGGCGGCAACACCACTGGGATAAAGCACGGTGCCAAACGCCTCAGGCTCTATAGCGGTGAGGGCATCGGACAGCGCCCACTGGGTAGGAGCACCGCGTCTGCCATAGAAAAAGCGGCCATCTTCATTCAGCGCAGTGCCTTGCCTGAGGCTTGCCGTATCCGGGTAAAGATGCGTGCTTGCCCGCCAGACAGGCGGGTTGACAACGGCACCGGGCTGGTCCGCAGTTCCCGTCCATTCGGGCTTGCGGCCAGCACTGATCAATCGGGTTTGCGGTGAAAATTGCTTGTTATTCTGCGCCATAATCAGCGGGCTGGTCCCGTTTCCTTGGGGGTAGCAGGGTCAGCCCCCCATTCGCTCCAGCTTCCGTCATAAAGCTGACCGTCTTTATGCCCAAGAGTTTCCAGCGCAAACAGGGCAGTGCAGGCAGTGACCCCGCCACCGCAACTGGCAATAACAGGGCGGGTAAGATCAAGGCCTGCCTTGTCAAAGGCCTGACGCAGAGAGCTGGCATCCCTGAAAGTTCCATCAGGATTATACAATTCGAAAAAGGGTAAATTGCGCGCACCGGGAATATGCCCGCCAGGCAGATCGTGGACGGCATCCACTGTCTCACCTGTAAATCGCCCTGCATCGCGCACATCAACAATTTGCGCGCTGCCGTTGGCGCTGATGTCCATCATCTGTGCCTTGGTGCGGATATTGTCCCGTTTCTCTGAGGCCGGAATATAGCCCGAAGCCTTGCCCCGGTCTGCCTGCCCGCTTTCAAGCGGACGATTCTCGTTGCTCCATTTTTCCAGCCCGCCATCAAGAATTGCCACATCACCATGTCCGAACATACGGAACATGAACCAAGCACGGGCAGAAGTTTTCACGAAACTGTCATCGTAAATCACCACCCGATCCTTCGTGGTGATTCCAAGGCTGTCCATCCGCGTTGCAAACTGCTGCGCTGTGGGCAGGGCATTGGGCACCGGGCTGCCAGGATCGAACAGGCTGGCCAGATCCAGAAAAACCGCGCAGGGAATATGCCCCTGCTCAAATTCTGCGCGCGGATCACGCCCTGCTGCAGGCAAATGGGCGGACGCATCTACAACCACCAGATTGTTATCGTGAAGGGATGAGGCGAGCCATTGTGTCGAAACAAGTTTTTCCATTGCGTCAGCGTAGCGATGGATGATCCGCTAGTCGAGCGCCTTCAGGCCAAGATCTGGATAGGATTGGGGGGGATGGTCCAGCCGGAAAGGCTGTAGCCGGTTACCGGAAGTTTCTGTGATGCGGCCCAGCAGGAATGTCCGTCCGAACGGGGCCGTGCCCTCGGCCGTTCCCTGCCATCGCAGCAGCGGAATAAGCATGGGGACGTGCCCTTGCATAACAGGCTGTGCGTCTCGCAGGGGGAGAGTAATTTCTCCGGAAAGAGTGACTGTTTCCCCGGCAGGCAATTCGGGGATTTCGTGGCGCAGATCAAGCGGGGAAACATCTGGCGAGGCCTGTGACTGTTGTGTTGAATCGTTGCCATGTGCGGTAATTAACCCGCCATCCAGCCTCACATGACGGAGCGCAATTGCCGAAGGATTGGCCAGAATGATACGGTAGGTAAGCTTGAGATTCATCAAAGACCGTATCAGTGAGGCAGTTTCCACTGTGATTGCAGGCTCTGTCGCAAAACTCTTTGTATCCGGCCCGGTTTTGTGAGGAACAATTGCCGGGCTGGTGGTCGGTGATGACTGAGCTATTGCCGAAGCAGGGGAGGGAGGCGGGATACGCGTTGGTGGCGATTTTGCCAGTGGCTCATAATCAGGAACAGGGGGCTGTTCCGGACTTGTCTCCGAAACAGGAGTATAGGAGTCAACCACAGGCTTGCGCCGGTGCCACCAGAAATATCCTGCCGCGAGCACAAGCAATAAGACTGACCCGGCGGCCAGCAGGCGGAAAAGATCACCGGAAGTCAGGTTGTCTTGCTGATTTTCAACCGGAGAAGTGCTTTGCGCAATGCTGTCGGCAGGCAGGGCGGGCGAGTTTCCTGCAATCGGGTCAGAGAAATCGCCTTGCTCCGGCTCTGCGCCTGGCGAGAGACGGCCAGGAACAGTCGGGTCAGGCACAGTCCGGGCCGGTTCGGGGCGTGAAGGAGAGGTCTCCGGTTGACGGATTTGCGGTGCCGCCTCGCGCTGGCGTGGGGCAGGAGTTACCTGACTGCGAGAACGGGGAGCCTGTGTCGCACGGGTATTTGCGGCGGGTTGCGGTGTGCTTCCCGCTTGCCCTTGCGTATTGGCGGGAGGAGTGGATGGCGGAGGAGTATCGGTAGAAATGGCGCGTGGCGGTCGTGCAACAGGCGCATCAGGATCAATCGGCCCCTGAACATTGGTGTTTGCAGGGCCTGAATCCGGAGCAGGCGGGAGCTGAAAATCCTGCACAGAGTTCTGGGCAATGGCCATTGTTCCTGCCAGAAGGGCAAAGGCTCCGGCAGTTATGGAGGTGATAAAGGCAGGAATGGTCGCGCGTGTGATCATCTATGATATATGCCAGTGTATCAGCCCGGATTGTTTCAGCCCGGCAAGAGGGTGTGTAACAGGGGGTTCGTCTTGGTGAGATGTGCGGCTGAATAGGCACTGAACCGGAAAATGCCAATGCTCAGGTTAATGACCAGACTTGTGTCTTGTGGATGATCGCGGCACAGGCACGATATGACAGACACAAATTCAACGCTCCACCTTGGAAAAGCCAGCTTGTTGCCGGAATCACCGGATCAGGCGCAGCTTGATTATGTGCCCAATCCGCGTCCGGGAACGCTCTATCTTGTGCGTTTTTCAATTCCTGAATTTACTTCGCTCTGCCCTGTTACCGGCCAGCCGGATTTTGCGCATATCGTGATTGACTATGCGCCGGGTGCAACAATTGTTGAATCCAAGAGTCTGAAGCTGTTTATGGGGAGTTTTCGCAATCACTGCGGTTTTCATGAAGATGTTACCGTAGGAATTGGCCAGCGTCTGGCACAGGAAATGAACCCTGAATGGCTACGCATCGGTGGCTACTGGTATCCGCGCGGAGGTATCCCGATTGACATCTTCTGGCAGAGTGGCCCTGTGCCAGAAGGGTTATGGGTGCCTGATCAGGGAGTTTCCGGCTATCGCGGGCGTGGATGATTATAGCGGTGTACGAAAAAGCTGAATGATGCGCACCGATATTTCCGGTCAGCTATTCTTGATCTTCTTCAGGTTCATCCGGTAAACTATTGCGGTTCCGCTCATCCAGTGTCGCACGGATATGCTCATACACCGGACCGTACAGCCTTGTATCAAATTCCACACCGACCACATGATTTACTGACCAGCGCACCAATGCCACGATTGGTCCGATCGGGCCAATGCGGATGCTGATCTCACGTCCGGCTTCAAGCCGGCCAAACCGGTCATAAAAACGGCAACCACTTTCTGAAATGTCCAGAATCCGGACGTCACGGGCAATGCCTGTGCCGGTGCGGTAGCGACCGTCAACTTCAATTTCATGACGATCATCCTTGCGGAATTCACGACGGCCCCTGGGCTGATTGTTATTTTTACCCTGATCGTCCTGCATTGGTCTTATTGGCCACGTGTGTTTCATAACAAGTGCACTGTAAGACGCAAGCCCTTACCAGTGCGGTAAGCAACTCTGGTTACTATAGGCTGAATCATGATGCAATGTGTGTCTGCACGGAATGCCATGCCAATGCAAGTTTGGCGCATAATTCATTGAATTAAAAAGAATATTTATCCCTGCAATGTATGGCGCATCCCATTTCCTGGGTGAATGACGGAATGTAAAACAAAGGGCGATTGCGAGGTATCTGGCGGAAAAATAGACATAAAATTTATGACGCCCAGGCTTTTGCCGTGTCATGGATTATAATTTTGAAACATTCGGAAAAAATTGGGCGTCATGCTCCGGTGCCGTTTCCAGAGGCAGATATTATTCAGAAGAAGTTATCCCGTTGCATTGCGGAGGCATTCTGCAGGACGGGCAACTTATCCCCGCCAAATCGGCAAGACTGCACTGGCTATTTTATCCTGATTTCGTATAGTTCCGTTCCAGACAGAAAATCAGGACACCACAACATGTCGTTGCTCGAAGCCCGCAAGACCTACAAGCCCTTTGAATATCCCTGGGCCTATGACTTCTGGAAACGACAGCAGCAGGTTCATTGGCTGCCCGAAGAGGTGCCGCTGGGCGAAGACTGCCGGGACTGGGCGCAGAACCTTGCTGATCATGAGCGCAATCTGCTGACGCAAATCTTTCGCTTCTTCACTCAGGCCGATGTGGAAGTGCAGGATTGTTACCACGAAAAATATGGCCGGGTCTTCAAGCCAACCGAAATCAAGATGATGCTGACTGCCTTTTCCAATATGGAAACCGTGCATATTGCAGCCTATTCTCACCTGCTTGACACAATCGGTATGCCCGAAAGCGAATATGGCATGTTCCTCGAATATGAGGAAATGAAGGCCAAGCATGATTACCTTCAGGAATTCGGCGTTGATAGCGACGAGGATATTGCCCGTACACTGGCCATGTTTGGTGGCTTTACAGAAGGGCTGCAATTATTTGCCAGCTTTGCGATGCTGATGAACTTCCCCCGCTTCAACAAGATGAAGGGCATGGGGCAGATCGTGAGCTGGTCGGTGCGGGATGAAAGTCTGCATTGCGAGGGCATCACCCGGCTGTTTCATGAATTTGCGCGTGAGCGGGATTGCCTGACCAAATCGGTTCGGGAAGACATTATTGATTGCTGCCAGAAGACTGTCCGGCTGGAAGATGCCTTTATCGATCTGGCCTTTGAAATGGGGCCGGTTCCGGGGATGACGGCCAAGGAAATCAAGAAATATATCCGCTATATTGCCGATTGGCGGCTCAGCCAGCTTGGTTTGCCTGAAATCTACATGGTTGATGAGCACCCGCTTCCCTGGCTGACACCGTTGCTCAATGGTGTGGAACATGCCAATTTCTTTGAAACCCGCGCAACGGAATATTCCAAGGGTGCGACCCGTGGCAACTGGCAGGATGTGTGGTCCAGTTTCGATTCTCGCCGCAAGGCAAAGGCTGCCAATGAAGAGGACGCCGTTGATAATGATGGCCCGGATATGTTTGGAGAAGCGGACGGAGCCGGAGCAGTTCAGGCGGCGGAATAGCCTTTGATGGATAACTGCCCATCACTCACCGGAATCTATGATTCCGGATGACGGATGCGAACAGTTCCGACAATATTTCTGTAATATTATGTCAATATAACACGGCATTGCGTTATGTGGTGTTTGTGATCTGGCCTCGTTTGCGATAGGGTATGGAAATGAGCGAAGCAGCCGCAGCCGCCCGATCCATTCTGAATACCCTGCATGAGGTCATGGCATCGCGCCAGAACCCGCAAGCCAAGCTGGATCGTGTGGTTGAAGTTGTCGGCGAAAGCCTGAACAGCGAGGTTTGCTCCATTTACCTTCTGCGCGAGGGTTTGCTGGAACTTTTTGCAACCCGTGGCCTGAATCAGGCTGCTGTCCACGTTACGCGTATGGCGATAGGCGAAGGTCTGGTCGGCACCATTGGCTCCAATATCGAAACGCTCAATCTGGCAGAGGCTGCCGCCCACCCGGATTTTCAGTATCGACCGGAAACCGGAGAGGAAAAGTTCCACAGCTTTGCCGGCGTGCCGATTGTATATCGGGAGCGGGCTGTCGGGGTGCTATCGGTTCAGCATCTGGAAACGCGTCGTTACGCGGATGTCGAGATTGAAGCCCTGCAGACTACGGCAATGGTCTTGTCTGAGATGATTGCCCATGCAGGGCTGATCGATGATGAGGAATTTTCACGCAGTGCGAACCAGACAGGCCCTGCGGCCGTCGAAGGTTTGGTTCTGGTCAGTGGTTTGGCCAGCGGTGATGTTGTGTTTCACCAGCCCCGCATCCAGATTACCCAGATCGTGGCAGAGGACACAGAGGCAGAGCGTCAGCGCGTCTATCAGGCTTTTGACAAGATGCGCGAGCAGATAGACAACCTTGCCAGTCAGTCCGAATTTGGCGGAGGAGGGGAACAGGAAGAGGTTCTCGAAACCTACAAGATGTTTGCCTATGATGAAGGCTGGTCCCGCCGTATCAATGAAGCAATTGATTCCGGTCTGACAGCAGAGGCGGCGATTGAGCGTGTCCAGCAGCA